>CAYRVN010000062.1:0-6835 GCA_964427675.1 uncultured Acidaminococcales bacterium | reverse complement strand
GGTCAACCAAAGTAAGCAGATTGAGATGGGGCGTTATTAGCTATGTTTAATAAAAACTGGAGTTTTTGGGGTGACAATAAAGTTTTCATGCTGATCATCGGCCTTTTGGTCGTCATTGTCGGTATTTATGAACGTTTGTTTTTCCCTGTAGGCATAGCAATCCTTTTGGGAGTCTATCTTTTCAGCAGGAAACTGTACGAGTCCAAAGAAGCATGGTTCAACCGTTATCTTGATACTGTTGTCCGTAATATTGAAAGAGCCAATAACTATGCCATTCAGCAGCTGCCAATCGGTATTGCTGTTTTTGAAAATGACGGCAAACTGCAGTGGAAGAATGAGATATTTCAGACGTGGGTAGTCGGCAAGGCGGTCGATGGTGCTTATTTAAAAGATATTCTGCCGCCGCCTGATAATAATTTCGATACTCTGAGCCTCAGGGACGCAGAGAAACAGATAAAAATCAATGATCGTTTTTTCAAAATGACGATAAGACGTATTATGACACAGGAAAATGGTGACAGCTTTACCGGACTTGCAATTTATTTGATGGATATTACCGACAAAGAACGTCAGAAGAAAAAATTTGACGATGAACGCATCTGTGTTGCTCGTCTGCAGTTTGATAATTATAGCGATGTCATGAAGGGCCTGAGTGAGAGCACAAGAGCCAATGTCATTGTTGAGGTTAACAAGGTCATCAGCAATTGGGCGGAAGAAATGAATGGTCTTTTCATCAGATATGACGAAGATTTGTACTCGGTTGGTTTTAATAAAGCGTCTTTACAGGAATGCATCAAGCATAAATTTGATATTCTTGATAAAATCAGGGAAATCAAAGTGGGCAACAAAATTCCGCCTACAATCAGTGTCAGTGTGGCCTGTGAAGAAAAGAACTTATTAATGCTGGGACAAAAGGCACAGAGTGGCTTGGATTTGGCTTTGGGCCGCGGCGGTGACCAGGCGGTAGTGTCTGTAGCTGGCGAAATGCAGTTTTTCGGCGGCAAAAATATTGTGCAGGCCAAGAGTACTCGTGTGCGTGCCCGCATAGTTGCGCAGGCAATTCATGAATTAATGCTCAGTGCTGATAAAATCTTCGTGATGGGTCATGTAAATGAGGATTATGACTCCCTTGGGGCTGCCATCGGTGTTGCCAAAATGGCTTTTTCGCTTTCCAAAGAAGCGTATATTGTGACTAGCGGCCAAGGCTATTCGCTGACGAAAATCAAGGAAATGGCCCAGGAAAAGGATGCTGTTTACAGTTCCATCATCATTGACAGCAGCAACGCGTTAACGCAAGCGACGCCTAAGAGCCTGTTGGTGCTGGTTGACCATCATCGCGCTATGTTGTCTGCTTCCCAGGAAGTATTGAACGCGATTCCTAAAAAAGTCATTATCGATCACCATCGCAGGGCAGAAGATCTGATAAAAAATGTGATTTTACTTTATCTTGAACCGCTTTCTTCCTCTACCAGCGAATTAGTGACTGAATTGATTACTTATTTTGATGACCGTCTGGAATTGAATGAATCCGAGGCTTCTGCTCTGTATGCAGGGCTCGTTGTTGATACGAAAAATTTTGCGGTACAAACAGGGGAACGCACTTTTGAGGCGGCAGCATATTTACGTCGTCATGGTGCTGACCCGGGTCTTGTTCACAACCTTTTCCGTGATGAGATGGCAACAGTCGTGCAGAGAGCAAAATTAGTTGCTGAGGCCAGAACACCAATACCGGGATTAGCAGTTTCAGTCTACAAAAACTCACCAAATGGTGATAATACTTCTGTTATTTTGGCACAGGCCGCTGATGAGCTTGTTACGATGAGTGAAGTCAAGGTCAGTGTCGTCATGGCGGAAACCGAAAATGAGCTTTTGGTCAGTGCCCGTAGTGATGGTTCCGTTAATGTACAGACTATTATGGAAGAGCTGGGCGGCGGCGGACACCAGACTGTGGCCGGCGTGCAGCTGAAGGGCGTGAAAGCGGAGGAAGTTGAGCCGCAGATCATTGAACTGACCAGAAAACAGATGGAGGAGAGAGAAACCAATGAAAGTAATATTACTGCAAGATATTAAATCTGTGGGCAAAAAAGGCGATATAGTAGAAGCTTCGGACGGTTACGCCCGTAATTACCTGCTGCCAAAAAATCTGGCAAAAGAAGCAAGTGCCGCTAATGTAAATCAGGCTAAAAAAGATCAGGAAACTGCTGCCCACCGCGCAGCACAGAAAAAAGATGAGGCCACGGTTTTGGCTGCCCAGATTGAAAAAGTCATAGTTAAACTCAAAGTCCGTGTAGGCGAAAATGGAAAAATGTTCGGTTCTGTTGCTTCTAAGGATGTTGCAGAGGCCTTAATCAAACAAACCGGATTAGAAGGTATTGACCGTCGCAAGATCGAGCTGAAAACCGCAGTCAAAGGTCTGGGCAGTTATACCGCAGTAGCAAAATTACATCCGGAAATTGCTGCGGAATTTAAGGTAGAAGTTGAGGCTGAATAAAGATGATTGACCGCGTGCCACCACAAAACATCGAAGCTGAGCAGGCAGTTTTGGGCGCAATGATGATTGACAAAGAGGCAATTTCCAAAGCCACAGAGCTTTTACGGGAAAATGATTTTTACCGTCAGGATCACCGTGCTGTTTATCAGGTAATTGTCGATTTGTTCAGCAAGAACCAGGCTGTCGATATGGTAACTGTTACCGAGGCTTTGAAGCGCGAGGGCAAACTCGAAGACGTCGGTGGTATTCAGTTCATTACTTATCTGGCTAATGCCGTGCCGACTGCTGCCAACGTAAGTTATCATGCCAAAATTGTTGAAGAAAAATCACTCTTAAGGCAGCTTATCAGTGTTTCAACGCAGATTGCCGGTTCCGGGTATGAAGGAACGGAAGATGTCAATTCACTGCTCGATAATGCCGAACGTATGATTCTCGGCGTTTCCGAAAGAAAAATAAGCCGCGACTTTGCGCCAATCAAAGAAGTTGTGATGAGCGCCGTCGACCGTATCGACGAATTATATAACAAAAAAGGCGGTATTACAGGTATCGCGACCGGGTTCATAGATTTTGACCATTTGACCAGCGGTTTGCAGCCTTCTGACTTAATTTTGATTGCTGCCCGCCCGAGTATGGGTAAGACGGCATTGGTGCTGAATATGGCACAGCATGTCGCTATCCGCGAGAAGAAAGCGGTTGCCTTTTTCTCTTTGGAAATGAGTAAGGAACAGTTAGTGCAGCGTATGCTCTGTTCCGAAGCAAGCATTGATTCCTCACGTTTACGTATCGGTGAACTGGAAGACAACGATTGGGAGAAGCTGATCTGGGCAGCTGATAGTCTGAGCCGGGCCGAGATTTTCATTGATGATACCCCGGGTATAACCGTTATGGAGATGCGCGCTAAAGCGCGCCGGTTGAAAGTCGAGCATAACTTGCAGCTGATCGTTATCGACTATCTGCAGTTGATGCAGGGCTCAGGCAAAAAAAGCGGCGAAAACCGCCAACAGGAATTATCCGATATTTCTCGTTCCCTGAAGGCTTTGGCCAGAGAGCTGAATGTACCGGTTATTGCACTGTCACAGCTGAGCCGCAGCGTGGAAAGCCGCCAGGTGAAGCGCCCAATGCTCAGTGACTTGCGCGAATCAGGCGCCTTGGAGCAGGATGCCGATTTGGTCGCTTTCTTATATCGTGAAGATTATTATGACAAGGAAACGGAAAATAAAAACATCACCGAATTAATTATTGCCAAGCATCGTAATGGTCCGGTTGATACCGTTAAATTATTCTTCCATAAACAATTTACACGTTTTGCTAACCTTGCTAAAGGTGTTGACTAAACAAAAACCGCTTGAGAGCTTATTCTCAAGCGGTTTTTTCTTTGATGCGGGAAGGTAATTTGCCGAATATTTTTAAAACCAACAGGATAATTGTTCGAAACTCTTGCGTCAAGATGGGTAAAATGCTAAAATATCTGTGGTGCCGTCTGTAATTTTGCCTATTTTTCGTTTTCGGACAGCAAAATAACTATTTTAAATGTATAAAACACTAATAGGGGGAACTATTGTGATTAAACGTTATACCAGCCCAGAGATGGGCGCTATCTGGACGGAAGAAAATGAATTCCGAACAATGCTGAAAGTGGAGATCCTGGCTTGCGAAGCAATGAACAAACTAGGTTTCGTTCCTGATGACGCTTTAAAGGATATTCAAACAAAATCAGACTTCCGTTTGGAAAGAATCCATGAAATCGAAGCTGTTACTAACCATGACATTATTTCTTTCGTTACTACTGTTGGTGAATATGTAGGCGATGCTTCCAAATATATCCATAAAGGCCTTACTTCCAGTGACGTCAAAGATACCGCACTGGGCGTTATGATGAAACAAGCAGCTGATATCCTGCTTGATTTGTTGAAGAAATTCCATGTTGTACTGCGCCGTCGTGCAGCTGAACATAAATATACGGTTATGATCGGTCGTACTCATGGCATCCATGCTGAACCGATGACCCTGGGTCTGAAATTCGCACTGTGGATGGATGAGACCGAACGCAATATCAGAAGACTGGAAGAAGCTCGCGAAACAGTAGCGGTTGGTAAACTTTCCGGCGCTGTTGGCACTTATTCCAATATTGATCCGTTTGTTGAACAATATGTCTGCGAAAAATTAGAAATCAAACCGGTGAAGTTAGCCACACAAGTTGTACAACGCGACAGACATGCTTATTTCCTGTCAACATTGGCAATTATAGGCTGCTCTTTGGATAAAATGGCCACAGAGATCCGTAATCTGCAACGTACTGATATCCGTGAGGTTGAGGAGTATTTCGCACCTGGCCAAAAAGGTTCTTCTGCTATGCCGCACAAACGTAATCCGATTACCTGCGAAAAAGTTTCCGGCTTGGCACGTTTATTACGCGGTAATGCCGTAGCTGCCATGGAAAATGTCGCTCTCTGGCATGAACGCGATATTTCGCATTCTTCTGTAGAACGCGTAATTCTGCCTGACAGCACGATTGCTCTCGACCACATGCTCCGTAAATTTACCAATATTATTGATAAGCTCCTGGTATATCCTGATGCCATGATTGCTAATATGAATAAAACCGGCGGCCTGATTTTCAGCCAGAACCTTTTGACTGCACTTGTAGGCAAAGGCGTGTTGCGCGAAGATGCCTACAAATGGGTACAACGTAATGCGATGGCGCGCTGGCTTCAAGGTGCGGATTTCAAAACTAACGTTGAAATGGATGAAGACATTAAGAAATATCTTGCTGTTGAAGAAATTGAAGCCTGCTTTGATCCTAAACCTATGCTTAAAAATATTGATTTGATAATGGCCAGATTTGGTCTCTAAGGAGGAACTCTTATGCCATCAGTTGTAGTAATCGGCTCCCAGTGGGGCGATGAAGGTAAAGGCAAGATTGTAGATTATCTGGCAGAAAAAGCCGAGGTCGTTGTACGTTATTCCGGTGGTTCCAATGCCGGACATACTGTTGTTGTAGATAATGTAGCTTATAAACTGCGTTTATTGCCTTCCGGTATTCTTTACCATGGCAAAACCTGTTTCTTGGGCAACGGTGTAGTCATTAACCCAGGCGTTGTTCTGAAAGAAATTCATGACATTAAAGCCCAGGGCGTAGACATCAGCCGTATCCTTATTTCCGACAGGGCACATGTCGTGCTTCCTTATCATGCACGTCTGGATGAACTGCAGGAAGCTGCTCTTGGTACTAACAAGATCGGCACTACTAAAGGCGGCATCGGGCCTTGCTACATGGATAAGGTGGCTCGTACCGGTATCCGTATGTGCGATTTGATTGATCCGGAAATTTTCGCGGAAAAATTAAAAGTTCAGGTTGATGCCAAGAATGCTATTATCACTAAAATTTATGGCGGTGAGCCGTTTGATTATGAAGAGATGCTGAAGGAATTCACTGACTTTGCTGATCAGCTCCGCCCATATGTTACCGATACCGGCGCTGCTCTTGACGAAGTTTTTGCCAGCGGCAAAGCCGTGTTGTTTGAAGGTGCACAAGCTACTTTCCTTGACATCGACCATGGCACTTACCCTTATGTAACCAGCTCCAATCCTACGGCCGGCAATGCTACAACAGGCAGCGGCGTCGGACCAAGGGACATCGACCATGTTGTCGGCGTCGTGAAGGCTTACACTACACGTGTTGGTGAAGGGCCTTTTGTCACAGAACTTTTAGATACGGACGGACCAGGAAATTATATGCGCGAAACAGGGCATGAGTACGGCACTGTTACCGGACGTTCCCGCCGTTGTGGCTGGCTTGACGCTGTTATGGTCAAAACGGCAGCAAGGCTGAACAGCTTGGACTACCTTGCAATTACACGCCTTGATATTCTTGATAATATGCCTAAAATAAAAATGTGTGTCGCCTATAAACATGAAGGCAAAGAGATTAAACACATTCCTGCCAGCCTGAAAGTTCTCGCCCAAGTCGAACCTGTTTATGAGGAATTCGATGGTTGGATGACCGACATTACCGGCATTCGTTCGTATGACGAGCTGCCATTAAATGCACGCAAATATCTGGAGCGTCTTAGCGAGATTGTAGGCGTAGAGCTAGGTATTGTTTCTGTAGGTGCTGGACGTCAGCAAACTATTGTTTTGAAAGAGTTGCTGTAAACCCGCTCTTTCGCCTACAAAGAATGGGGTACTCCCTGTAATATTTTAAGTTATTCGAGGGTTTGTTGAAAAATATCTTGACAAACCCTTCGAATATAAGTAAACTATTAATGTTGTTCCATAGGAATAACTGATGTGATCCACTAGCTCAGTCGGTAGAGCACCTGACTTTTAATCAGGGTGTCCCGC
>CAYRVN010000061.1:1794-8640 GCA_964427675.1 uncultured Acidaminococcales bacterium | reverse complement strand
CTGCTATGAATAAATTTCCAAGATTATGCCCGGCCAGCGGAGTATCTCCTTTGAATCTGTATTGCATAACCTTCTCCATCAAAGGTTCCGTATCTGCAAGCGCAACAAGACAGTTGCGAAGATCGCCTGGTGGGATAATACCAAGCTCCTGGCGCAGACGACCGGAAGAACCGCCATTATCAGCGGTCGAAACTACTGCTGTACAATTATGTGTTATATATTTCATACCGCGCAAGAGCACAGAAAGGCCAGTCCCGCCGCCAACAACAGTTATAGCTGGTCCTTTGTTCAGCTTACGCTGCCTGAAAATTCGTTCCATCAAAGAAGTATTTTCGCCAGGCAGTACAGATTCCATAACTGAATGAATGATCTGTCTCGTACCATAAAACATGATGATCAAACCAACCAAAAGAATTGAAATACCACCAGCCATCGAAATAGCCCTGTAATATTCTCCTGTTGCCATATACATCATTCGAAACAATAGTTCTTCGATAAAACCGATAAATTGATAATTGAATACCAATGCTATGCCAATAGCAGAAAAAACAGCACCAATCGTAAACAAAAACAACCAGCGTTTTAAGTTCATACCTGGCCATAACCACTTAATCCAGCCCATAAAATCCTCCTGAATTATTTTTTATTCAGATCTCGGTGCGCAACCTGCGTTTCATAGTCATGCTCACGTAAGAAGTCACATAGTTTATTTGCTAAAAATACCGACCGATGGTTTCCTCCCGTACAACCTATGGCAATAGTAAACTGGCTCTTGCCTTCTTTTTCATATTCCGGCAATAAAAATAGGACCATATCTTCAAGTTTCTTGGTAAATTCTCTAGTTATCTGATAGTTCCAGATATAAGTCATCACTTCCTGGTCGTTGCCGGTAAGCAATTTTAGTTCTGGTACATAAAAAGGATTAGGCAAAAACCGCACATCAAACATCATATCACAATCAAGAGGTATTCCATGCTTAAATCCAAAAGATTGTATGATGACATTCATCTTGGACAAACTGTCACCGCTGCCATAAAGCGCAATAATTTTATCGCGCAAATCTGTTGTCGTAGTATTTGTAGTATCCAGAATATGTGTAGCTTTGGCTCTGACGTTACCGACTTTTTCTCTTTCCTTGGCGATACCTTGGCTTAAACTTCCTTCGTTAGCCAACGGATGCCTGCGTCTTGTTTCTTTGTATCTTCTGATCAAGACTTCATCACTGGCATCGAGAAATAAGAGTTCATACTTAGCTCCGTTAAGCTTCATTTCGTCAAGTACGCCAACCATTTCCTCAAAAAATTCGCCACCGCGAATATCGATTACAAAAGCAATACGATTAACTTTTCCCTCGGTTTGCATACACAGCTCAGCAAATTTTGGAATTAAAGCAGGCGGCAAATTATCGACGCAAAAATAATTCAGATCTTCCAAAGTTCTCATTACTTGCGTTTTGCCTGCACCTGACATGCCTGTAATGATTAGGATTCTGGAATCGCTCATAATATATCACCTCCGCTCTCAAAAAGTCAGCTTGTTCACTTATGCTGAATTTTTAATCTCTGTAAATATAAAATCGTACTTAGCCTCTGCAAAAGCTGTTTTTCCAATATCTAAGTACGTTAAGTATAGTATACTATTTTACCCTACCAATGAAAAGGACAATTACTACGCTTATTATATGTAGAAATAGGCTGAAACCTTGTACAAGGTCTCAGCCTATTTCTTTAAAAAGCGCAGGGATCGGAAAAAACTGTTTGATTACCAGAATCAACTTTGGCAAAAACTTCTTTCATAGCTTGTTCAAGCTTGTCCAGCATTATCTCTATTTCTTCTTTGGTACTTGCAAGCGGTGGCATAAAAATGATAACGTCGCCGATATTTCTTACGATTAAGCCATATTTTCTTGCTGCCTGGCAAATACCACCAGCCATCAATAATTCTGCTGCAAAAGGTTCTTTCGTAACTTTATCACGCATAAGCTCAATGCCTGCCAGCATACCACATTGTCTTGCATCGCCAACATATTTCATTTTATTCATTTTTTTCATATGTTTGGCTATTACGTCCATTTTAGGTGGTAAATTGGCTATGACCTCTTCTTTCTTGAAAATTTCCAGGCTGGCAATACCAGCAGCGCAAGCCAGTGGATTTCCTGTATAAGAATGTCCATGATAAAAGGTTTTGTATTCTGCAGGTTCGCCTAAAAATGCATTATATATTTCATCCGTTGCCAGTGTTGCACCAAGCGGCAGATAGCCTCCGGTAATCCCTTTGGATAAGGTCATCAGGTCAGGGCTTATTCCCTCATTTTCACAAGCCCACATTTTGCCCGTTCTGCCGAAACCGGTTGCCACTTCGTCCACAATCAGCAGAACGCCATATTTCCTGGTTAGCTCCCTGACTCCTTTGATGTAGCCTTTGGGCTGCATCAACATGCCAGCCGCAGCTTGCACTAAAGGCTCAATTATCATCGCTGCCGTTGTGTCAGCATGTTCTTTCAGATAAGCTTCAAGTTCATCCAGGCAATATTTGAGGAAAGCGTCTTCGCTTGGCAGGCCCTTTATCTTATTATGGTAAAAGGACGGACAAGTCATCTTTGATGTGCTGAAAAGCAAGGGCTTATAAACCTTGTGAAAAACATCAATGTTACCGACGCTGACAGCTCCTACCGTATCACCGTGATAGGAGTCCCCTAAGTTTATAAAACCCTGCTTTTCAGGCCGGCCTTTATGCTGCCAGTATTGAAAGGCTATTTTTACTGCCGCTTCGACAGCTGTTGAACCATCATCAGAATAAAAAACCTTATTTAAGCCGGCAGGTGCCACTTCTACCAATTTCTCAGCAAATTCTGCAGAAGGTTTATTAATTAAGCCTAACAAGGTTGAATGTGCAATCTGGTCTAGCTGATCTTTGATTGCCTGGTCTATCTCCGGCCTGTGATGACCGTGAATGTTTACCCACAAACTGGAAATGCCATCGTAATAACTGCGTCCTTCAGTATCATATAATTTTACGCCTTCACCACGTTCGATAACCAGTTGTTCATTTTCGTTCCAGCCCTTCATCTGCGTAAAAGGATGCCAGATATAATCTTTGTCTAATTTTTCCCATTTATTCACTTGCTTTTCCTCCCGCCAAACCGATGATTTTATCAATGGCAACGGTATTTTCGACTATAGAAGCGATTTTAGCAACGTCACCGTCTTTAATAAGTTTCTCGTCTATAACTGGTAATTTGCCCAAAATAGGCAATCCTGTGAGTTTTTCATAATAATAAAGATTGCTTTGTTCTAAAACTCCAGCCGAACCTTCGTCCCAGCAGTTAACAATCAGGCCCAAAACATTAAGCCCATGATTTTTGGCATATTCTACGGTCAACACAGCGTGATTGATGTTGCCTAAAATAGATTTTACAACTACCAGAACAGGAACATTGATTTCCTTAAAAAAATCTTTTACAAGATAATCATCCGTAAGGGGAGCAGAAATACCACCGACACCTTCAACAACAGTTATCTGCTTGCTGTCAATCATCTCAGCAGCCTTCCTGGTCATAACCGCAGGTTCAATATTTATACCAGCCAGGCGGCTTGCCTGCGCCGGTGACAAAGCGTCTTCCAGAACATACGGAACTACTTTGCCTTGCTCATCTTTATCAATACCAGCACAAGTCATCAAAAAATCGGCATCAGTCGACAATAACTTGCCATCTTCCATTCTTACACAGCCGGAGGCCGCCGGTTTAAAAACTCCTGCCTTCAACCCTCGCATGTTAAAGGCAGCAGCTAATGCACCACTGACCATCGTTTTGCCCATGTCAGTATCAGTAGCCGTTATCCCGATTGCAATCATCTCTAAGCCCTCTTTCTTTTTGCATCCTGCCATACTTCAATTATTAATTTTGCTGCATGAGTCAGCTGTTCTTCGGTATGTGCCGCTGTAACTGTGAGCCGCAGACGGCTTTGACCCTGTGCGACAGTTGGGGGGCGTATTGCAGATATTAATATTCCTTTTGCTGCCAAAGCCCCTGCAATCTCGCTTGCCAGTGAAGCTTCTCCCACCATGATAGGTATTATCGGGGTTTCTCCCTCCACCAGCGGAATACCGGCACCATTCAGAAGTTCCCTCATTAGAACAGTATTTGACCACAGTCTTTGTAAATAAGTTTCTTTGTTTCTTCTCAGTAAATCAAGAGCCGCAACTGCAGCAGCTGCAGGCGCTGGCGCAAGTGCCGTGGAAAAAATGAAGGGTCGGGACTTGTTGATAAGATAGTCTATGAAAATTCCCTTCCCCGCTACGTAACCGCCCTCGGCCGCCAAAGCCTTGCTCATGGTACCTACCTGCAAGTCAATTTTCCCTTGCAGGCCAAAGTGTGCCGCAGTGCCGCTTCCATCATCACCAATGACTCCAACGGCGTGGGCATCATCGACAATAAGAGTAGCCCCATATTTTTCTGCCAACTTGACCAAAGCCGGCAAAGGAGCAATATCACCATCCATGCTAAAGACACCATCGGTAACAATGAATCTGTTGCCCTCAGTTGCGTCTTCTCTCAATAACCGTTCCAAATCAGCCGCATCCGCATGTTTGTACACTTTAACCGTTGCCTTGCTGATTTTCGCGCCGTCAATAATGCTCGCATGATTCAGCTCATCACTAAAAACAACATCTTTATGTTTTACCAGGCCGTAAAGTACCCCAAGGTTGGTCATATAGCCCGTATTGAAAATCAATGCTTTTTCGGTATGTTTGAAATCTGCAAGCTTTTTTTCCAAAATACTCGCTTCAAAATGCCCGCCGGTAGTTAGTCTCGCTCCTCCGGAACCTGTTCCGTAATCATTTGCTTCTTTGGCCGCTTCAATTACTTCAGGCGCATGAGTCAAACCTAAGTAGTTATTACTGGAAAAAACCAAATACTCTTTGCCGGCTTCATCAATCGCTCTTACGGGATCAAGAAAACGCAGGTTCTTGATTTTTCTGGTCAGGCCACGTTCCTCTATCAGCGCTAATTCTGCTTTAAGTTCTTCCTCCAACTTAGACGTTCTAGTCACCTCCCAGGCTGATTAAAACAGCTTGTTCCTGCAAATATGAGCACAACTTATTAAGGTCAGTCTCTTCTTTGACGAAGAAAATTCTGCCGCCGACCGGGCTGCCCATTTCTTTCATTACCGGTATTCTTTTATAGCCAAATTTGCTCGAAGCTACATAGCCTGTTACGTAATCCGGATCATCAGACCAGCATAATTCAGCAATAATTTCATCTGCGCCTGCAACCTTAGAAGCAAGTACAAGTGCTTCCCGCACATGTTCACCGCTAAGCCCGCGTCTTTCCAAATCAGCCTCGTAATCGGCCGAATCCGCGCAATCCATTTTGCTTACGCGCACCCCGCGCTGTCCCATACCATCCAGACGTTTGCCGCTGACAGTATCAAATATCATTGCGCCTCGCAAACTATCAGGCAATGACAATAATGCTGAAATACCATTTTGAGCCGCGGTTCTTGTAACTCCGGCCTTTTCAAGCTCTCCAAGAGCTACAGCATGACCCTCAGCAACATCAGCGGCCTCAAAACTTTCCATGGACAATATCGGCTTATAAACAATCTCTTCATTCTTTACTTCTTCTATGCGGATGCTGATGAAATCGGCCTTACCTCTTTGGTGTGTCCGCGCTCTCTCCAGCATGCCTAGTATAGTTTTCTCCAAGCCGGGCTCACTTAAAATGCGCTCAGCACCAGAAATATGCCGTCCTCCCTTTTCGTGGGCACCACCTTGGGCGGCACGCATCTTTACACTGAAAAGCATTCTCTCTTCCCCCTTTTTACATCTGCGGTTTTGTTAATGGTCTTCCCAAATCTTTTAACATTGTCTTGTCGTCTTCCGGTCTACGACCGCCGGTTGTCAGATAACCGCCAACCATAATACCATTCATGCCGCCGTTTAAAGCCAAAGCCTGCAAATCACGCAGGTTTACTTCACGTCCACCGGCAGTACGGATAAGCGCTTTAGGCAGAATGAAACGGAACACTGCAAATGCACGTAAAATTTCCAGCGGGGTCAAGCTTTTATTATTTTCAAAAGGAGTTCCCTCAATCTGGTTTAATAAATTGAGTGGAATTGAATCTATGTTAAGACGTTTCAGCTCGAAAGCCATTTCTACGCGTTGCTCAGGTGTTTCGTTCAATCCTAAAATGCCGCCGGAGCACACACGAATACCGGCATCTTTAGCAGCTTGAATGGTTGACATTTTATCTTCGTAGGAATGTGTGCTGCAAATATCCGGGAAATGGCTGGGAGCAGTTTCAATATTTGCATGATAACGGGTAACGCCAACTTCTTTAAGCTTGTTTGCCTGCTCCGGAGTCAAAATTCCTAAAGAAGTGCAAATTTCGATACCAACTTCCTTTTTTATTCTGGTAAGAGCCTGCAAAATATTTTCGAAATCATCAGCTTTGCTCTGACCACGGCCGCTGGTAACAATCGAAAAACGTACCGCTCCGCCTGCCTTAGCTTTTTTTGCTGCTTCAACAAGCTCATCTACTGACAAGAGAGGGTACTCCGTAACACCTGTATGGTAATGTGCTGATTGAGCACAAAATTTGCAATTTTCCGGGCAGCGTCCGCTTCTTGCATTAACAATAGCGCAAACATCTACTTCATCACCGTTAAATCTCTGTCTGATCTTGTCAGCCATAGCCAAAAGCAGCATTGTGTCCTGATCTGGCACGTTTATGAGTTTAACAGCTTCCTCCCTGGAAATTTCTCCGCCTTTCAGAACTTTCTCCGCATACTCTATTATCATTCCAAACGCCTCCGTAAACCTTTTATTTATTTTAGTTAACG
>CAYRVN010000061.1:0-1694 GCA_964427675.1 uncultured Acidaminococcales bacterium | reverse complement strand
TACTCTATTATCATTCCAAACGCCTCCGTAAACCTTTTATTTATTTTAGTTAACGGTTAGATTATAGCACTGCCTTTTATCATCGTCAACCAATATAATTTCTTTGGTTAACAATGTGAAAAAATAATAACCGCAGCTGATGCTGCGGTTATTTAAACCTTTAAATATTATCTTTTTTAGTCTTCAACTACGATTTGCTGTGCCAAAACAGTTTCAATGGCCAAGGCGACGCCATCCACGTTATTAGCAGCAGTTACCATTTTTGCCACATTTCTGATACGATCGTTGGCATTAGCAACAGCAACGCCCAAACCTGCGCTGGAAATCATTTCGAAATCATTATTAGAGTCGCCGATACACATAGTATCACGTAAGTCTATGCCATTTTGTTCGGCTAATGCCTTAACAGCGTTCCATTTGCTTACCTCAGGATTAATTACTTCCAAAAAATCATTGAAAGAATTCGTCATCATAATTTTATTGCCAAATTCTTCCGTTAATTCCTGTTTAATTTCTGCATTTTTGCCCGGGGCAGTCATCAAAAGCAATTTATGCGGTGCTTTGTTCAATCTGTAAAAACGCTCTCCCAATGCCACAAATTCTACACCTGCAAAACTTGCATACATTTGGGCAAAATCACTTGTCTCTTTTACTAATAATGTATCATCAACATAGGCCTGAACATAGTAGTTTTTCTGTCTGCAGTAATCAAGCACCGACAGTGAAGTTTCATAATCCAACGGTGAATCATACAAAACTTCTTTGGACAAAGAGCCTTTCACATAAGCACCATTATAGGCAATCAGAGGCACATCAAGCCCCAGTTTTTCAGCATAAGGTTCAATGGAGCAATACATTCTGCCAGTAGCAATGGTAAATATCACCCCAGCATCAATGGCCTTGCGGATAGCTGCCGCATTGCGTTCGGAAATTTTTCCCTCATCATTCAGTAGTGTGCCATCCATATCACTGGCAATTAACTTAATTCCCACTATTTTACCTCTCTTTTACCTATCTTCTATCAATAAACCAATTATCGCTGCCGCCAGGCAAATTTGCAACATAACGAGCGTCGCGCCGGCAATATCGGAAACAATATAACCCGGCAGAAGCTTGATTGTCAAATAGGATACTACTGCAGTGCAAAATGTCGCGAAAACAGTACGCATGGTTTTTCTTACAAATATTTTTTTACTGGCAGTATGTAGTAAAGCAGCGGTAAGCGCAATAATGCTGCTGCCCAAAATTTGACCGCCTAAAGTAACAATGTGAAGTGAACTCGTTGCGTCAAATAAAAAGAAATAGAACAAGCCCAGGGTAACAACCCTCAATAAAAATCCGCACATGACGTCCTCCACCTACTATCACAGAAGGAAGGATGCTCCGCAAGCGAAACATCCTTCCTCAGAATTATGCCTTTTCAAATTGATCCTTGCTAACACCACAAACCGGGCAAACCCAGTCATCAGGCAAATCTTCAAATTTTGTGCCTGGTGCAATACCGCTGTCAGGATCACCAACCGCTTCGTCATAAACATAACCACAAACAATACAAGTCCATTTCTCCATAAGGTCAACTCCTTTTAAAGAACTTCGTGGTTATTATAACATAATGCATATGTATTCGCAATTAATTATCATTACAAAATAGTTTCTCTTTTTGCCTCTAAGTCCATGCGAAAGAAATCATAAAT
>CAYRVN010000060.1:0-8642 GCA_964427675.1 uncultured Acidaminococcales bacterium | reverse complement strand
CCAAGATTGATGCTTAAAAAAGCAACAAAGTTTAATAATGGCATTATTCCTTGCTGAGCAATCTCTCCAGCCATTTGGGCAACACCAATAGGTCCTGAAACGTCTGCAGGTGCATTACCTGAAAATATTTTTACCAGCCCATTAATCATTCCCACCATGACATTCTTCGTATATGCTATCGATAATTTTGCGGCATCGAAAATTGACAAAGATTGTTTTACAAACTGAGGGTAAACACCGATTAACGGTCTTTTAAATTCTTCGCTATACTCCGAAACAATTTTATAATCGCTTATTTTGCCGTCTCTTTGTACTTCTAAAGTAACTTGCTCATTAGGATACTTTGCCAAACCTGCAACCAAGCCATCAAAAGTTGCGATCTTTTCACCATTAATCGACAGTATTCTGTCGCCAGGCATCAGGCCAGCTTGTGACGCCGGCTTTCCATGTATTACATCACCAATTATATTTTCGTTAACTGGTTGATCTATCCCGCTTATGGCAAATATACCAAAAAATAACATCACTGGTAAAATAAAATTCATTATTGGCCCAGCAAGTATGACTAACATACGAGAGAAAATTGGTTTTGACATAAAACCATCTGGTGTAGGCTCCTCTTCAGGATCCATTCCCGCTATCTTGTTATATCCTCCCAAAGGAATCAAACGAAGGGAATACTGTGTTTCACCTTCTTTTGTCTGGTATATTTTTGGTCCAAAACCGACCGCAAATTCATCGACTCTCATACCGGTAAGTTTGGCAGTAATAAAATGTCCAAATTCATGTACCGTTACCAAAACACCGAAAACAAAAATTGCAGCTAATATTGTAGTCAAAAGCTATCCTCCCAACACATCTAATTAAATTTTTTTATAGCTAATCTAGCGTTAATCCTTGCTTCTTTGTCAATATATTCTATATCATCTATGGTTGGATTATTAATATTTTCATGCATATCCAAAGTTATCGAAACAACCGACGATATATCTAAAAACTTAATTTTGCCAGCCAAAAAGGCATAAACTGCTTCTTCATTAGCAGCATTAAAAGCACATGGTGCAGTACCGCCATTTTTCCCACATTCCACTGCAAGGTTAAGCAGTGGAAATGTCAAAACGTCAGGCTGTTCAAAAGTTAATGGAGACGCTTTAACTAAGTCTAATTGTCCAAAAGCATTATCCCATCTTTTAGGAAAGGAAAGTGCATATTGTATTGGCAGCTTCATGTCAGTAAGACCCATCTGAGCAATAACTGAACCATCTTTAAACTCCACAAGGGAATGCACAATACTTTGAGGATGAACAACCACTTCTATTTTATCGTAATCAATTCCAAAAAGCCAGTGAGCTTCAATTACCTCTAAGCCCTTATTGGCTAAAGTTGCAGAATCAACTGTAATTTTCTTACCCATACTCCATTTAGGATGTTTTAGGCATTGATCTAATGAAACGTTTTCCAAGTCGCTTCTTTGCTTACCTCTGAATGGACCACCTGAAGCTGTGATCAATAAGCGTTTGACCTCTTCATATCTTTCCCCATTGAGAGCCTGAAAAATAGCACTATGTTCGCTGTCGACTGGTAACAAGGAAACATCATTTCTTTTAACTGCTTCCATAAAAAGTCTTCCAGCGGCTACAAGTGTCTCTTTATTAGCCAGTGCAATATTTTTTTTATTTTCTACAGCTGCCAAAGTTGAGCGTAAGCCTGCATAGCCAGATACAGCAGCAACTAGCGTATCAATTTTGTTATGGGTTGCAACGGCCAGCAGTCCTTCTTCCCCAGATAGTATTTCTGTTTTACCACGATAACGGGCATTCAGTCGTTTTGCCGCTTCGCGGTCAAATATTGCGGCAATATCCGGGTTAAATATTCTTATTTGTTGTTCTAAAAGCTCATCATTAGTATTCGCAGCAAGTGCTGCTATTTTAATTTTATCAGGATTAGCATTTGCTACATCAAGGGTTTGTCTTCCAATTGAACCTGTGCTGCCCATAACAGCAATTGTTTTAATCATGTTAAGAACCCCGCCTTTTTCAACTTATAAGAAAACATAAAGAATATAATAATAAGTAATAGGTATAGCAAATAATACGCTGTCAAAGCGATCTAGAACCCCTCCATGCCCTGGGAAAATGTTGCCAGAATCTTTGACACCAAACGATCTTTTTAATAAAGATTCTACCAAATCTCCAAGCGGAGCAAATACACCGATTAATATGGAAAGAATAAATGTTTTGATGAATACGAACCCAAGTAAGTATGTACCCAAGTAAAGTACAACAAGAATACAACCTAAGAAACCAGCAACTGCACCCTCAATGCTTTTCTTTGGACTTACCGCCTGACAAAGAGGCCTTCTTCCAAAAGCACAACCAAATATATAAGCAAAAGTGTCACTAGCCCAAGTTCCAAAAAGGACTAGCCAAAGAAATACTTCTCCTAAAGGCATACTTCCAATACCAATTACGTTAACTGCCGATGAAGAAATTTCTCGCAGCATAATGAAATGTGAAAATAATAACCCGATGTATAAAACTGAAAAAGAAGAAAGTGCTACTTCCGGTGCCCAGTTTCCTCTCTTATGATAATATAATCCCTCTAACATAATAGAAATTATTGCAGCGGTCAAAATTGGTACAGTGGTATCTCTGTAACCAAAAGCCGGTAATATACTTAAGAGGGCAACAGCGGTACCACTTGTAAGATAATAGACCTTATAGCCCTTGCTTAACATCATGGATCGGAATTCATGCCAGCCTATAATAGCCAAGATAAGCACGGCTGAAGCAAATATTAAGCCGCCACTTCTAATTAAAAAAAATGCTGCCGTGATGCCCACTATGGCAGTAAATGTACGTTTTACCATATCACACCCACTTGCTTATTTGGTATTCAAACCGCCGAAACGGCGATCGCGTTTTTGAAAATCTTGTACAGCCTGTAAGAAAATCTCACCAGAGAAATCCGGCCAATAAATTCCTGTGTTCCAAATTTCAGCATAAGCAATTTGCCATAACATGAAATTGCTCACTCTGAAATCGCCACCAGTTCTTATTAATAAGTCAAGTGGCGGCAAATTTTTAGTATATAAATAACCCTCAAAGCTCTTTAAATTTATTTCATCAATTGTGAGCAGACCTTTCTTAACTTCTGCAGCTACTTTTTTTACCGCTTCAAGTATTTCAGCCTGCCCCCCATAGTTAATTGCTAAATTAAGAATAATTCCTGTATTGTTCTTTGTTTTCAGAACTGCATTATCCATTTTTTCTTTTACATTTTCCGGCAACCCTTCACGGCTTCCCATAAAACGCACACAAACATTATTTTTTTGAAAAGTTTCAATCTCATTTGTTAAATAACGGTCTAAGAGTTTCATAATAAAATTAACTTCAGTGGCAGGTCTTTTCCAGTTTTCTGTGGAAAAAGCATAAGCACTTAAAACTTTTATGCCAATATTGTCGGCAATACGAACAATCTCTTTCAATCTTTCGGCACCTGCATAATGTCCATATGTTCTTGGTTTTCCCTGCTCCTTTGCCCATCTCCCATTACCATCCATAATAACAGCGACATGCTTAGGAATCAGTTTTGGGTCAATAAAACTATCTATTACTTGTTTGTGGACTTTTTGGTCCGTATCCTTTGATTCAAATATTTTTTTTAGCATAGTATCGCACCGCCGTTAATAACTAATAATAGAAAAACAGGCGCAACCCCCTCTTATCTGAGGGGGTTGCGCATTTCATTTACTCATTCAGGTTGTTTAATCGCACCTACTGGGCAAACAGAAGCGCATGCACCACACTCAACACATTCTGATTCAGTGATTTTATACTTAGCACCATCTTCTACGATAGCACCAACTGGACATGTACCAGCGCATGTTCCACAGCCAACGCATTCCTCTTCATTAATTTTGTATGCCATTTTTCATTGCACCTCCCTTCGAAATCTATATGAGCTTATTAAACAGATTGTTTGATCTGCAGCCAGCGTTTGTCGAACAACATAAAGTGAAGGCTCGCCTTCACATTCCTCCGGAACCATTCTTGGTGGTTTGGTAACTTCGACTTCATACTTAAATCCAAGTTTATTTAAAATACCTATGGCCATATCCAATCTATAAGCAAGCAAATCAGGAACAATCAAATCCACTTTTTCACACTTCCATAACTTCTTTTTCTTTGTGGGCCATGATAACGTCAATTTCTTTAATAAACTTATCAGTGGTTTTCTGCATTTCCTCAGTAGCCTTTTTTGCTTCGTCTTCTGTTATTTCTTTAGCTTTTTCAATTTTCTTTATCAATTCATTTGCTTCGCGTCTGACGTTTCTTATTACCACCCTGCTGTCTTCCGCTTTCTTATGAACAACCTTAACAAGTTCTTTCCTGCGTTCCTCAGTAAGTTGTGGTAAATTTAATCGAATAACTGTGCCATCATTATTTGGATTCAGGCCTAAATCAGATTTCATTATTGCTTTTTCTATATCTTTTAATAAATTTCTTTCCCAAGGCTGAATCACAATCATGCGTGGTTCTGGAACACTAACATTTGCAACTTGGCTTACAGGGGTAGGTGTGCCATAATAATCAACAAATACTTTTTCAAGAAGTGATGGCGTTGCACGACCAGCTCTGACAGTAGCCAAATCCGCCCTTAAAAGTTCGATAGTCTTATTCATTTTAAAATTTGTTTGATCCATAACATCGCTAATCGTGGTCATTTATATCCCTCCAACCAAAGTTCCGATATGTTCCCCCAAAGCTGCCTTTAGAATATTCCCTGGCTTGTCAATATTAAAAACAACAATAGGTATCTTATTATCCATACATAGGCTGATAGCAGTTGAATCCATAACGCCTAAATTTCTTTGTATAACTTCAATATAATCCAAAGTTTCAAATTTCTTTGCTTCTGGATGTTTGGCAGGATCAAGGTCATAAACCCCGTCAACACCTTTTTTTGCCATAAGTATAACGTCTGCTTCAATTTCTGCGGCTCTCAAAGCAGCTGTAGTATCAGTGGAAAAATATGGATTACCAGTTCCGGCAGCAAAAATAACTACTCTTCCTTTTTCCATATGCCTGATAGCTCTACGTCTGATATAAGGTTCCGCTATCTGTCTCATTTCAATTGCAGTCTGCACACGTGTTACAACTCCACGATTCTCCATTGCATCCTGCAAGGCCAGCGAATTAATCACTGTTGCCAGCATCCCCATATAATCAGCAGTTGCCCTGTCCATACCTTTGGCGCTGCCAGAAAGTCCACGCCAGATATTTCCACCACCATTAACAATAGCTACCTCAAATCCCGCAGCTAAAACATCCTGGATCTGCTTTGCGATAGAGTCAACTACTTCTGGATCAATGCCAAACCCTTTATCACCAGCCAAAGCTTCACCGCTTAACTTTAATATCACACGTTTAAATTTCAAATCATTTGGCAATTTATATTACCTCCCAACAAGTTCCTCACCCAGTTTAATTTCTACAAGCTTAGTAAATTTCCTCTTTGAGTAAATAAAACATTTTAAATTTATTTCAATTCAAAATCATTGTTTCATAAAATAAGAGAACACTAAAGTGTTCTCTTATTTTTAATATCGGATTTTTATTTTACGAATGACATAACTTCAGCAGCAAAGTCAGTTTCTTTTTTCTCAATGCCTTCGCCCAAATAATAGCGAGTAAAACGACGTATTGAGATGTTTTCGCCAATTTTAGCAATGCTTTCAGTTATCAAATCACTGATAGTTTTATCCGGATCCTTGACAAAGTCTTGGTCTAACAGACAAACTTCTTTATAATATTTTTCAATACGGCCAGCCACCATTTTTTCAATGATTTTTTCAGGCTTGCCTTCATTACGAGCTTGTTCAGAAAGAACTTCTTTCTCATGCTCAAGTTCATTTGTAGGAACTTCGTCGCGTTTCAGATAAGTTGGGTTTGCAGCGGCGATATGCATTGCAATATCCTTAGCCAAAGTCTTGAAAGCATCGGTTTTAGCAACGAAATCTGTTTCGCAATTAACTTCAACCAAAACACCAATTCTTCCTCCCGCATGGATATAAGCCTCTACAAGACCTTCAGCAGCTACACGTCCAGCCTTTTTAGCTGCAGCAGCTAAACCTTTTTCACGTAAAAAGTCGATTGCCTTATCAATGTCACCAGAAGTCTCTGTTAAAGCTTTTTTACAATCCATCATGCCAGCGCCAGTACGCTCGCGCAATTCTTTTACCAAAGCAGCAGTAATTTCAGCCATAAAATTTATCCTCCCTTTTTAGCTACAAGTCAAATGGTTGAACTATTATTCTGTTTCTTCAGAATCTTCAACTTTTACAATTTCTTCAGTTTCCGCAGCCGCTTCTACTTGCATACCTTGACGGCCTTCCAAAACAGCATCAGCCATTTTTGCAGTCAAAAGTTTTACTGCGCGAATTGCGTCATCGTTTGCAGGAATAACGTGATCAATTTCATCTGGATCACAGTTTGTGTCAACAGTAGCAACAATAGGAATATTCAGTTTATGTGCTTCCAAAACTGCAATGTGTTCTTTACGTGGGTCAACTATAAATAAAGCACCTGGCAGTTTTTTCATATCTTTGATACCGCCAAGATATTTTGTAAGCTTTTCCATCTCATGGCGAAGGCCAAGAACTTCTTTCTTAGGAAGCAGATCAAAAGTGCCATTGGTTTCCATTTCTTCTAATTTGCGCAAACGGCTGATACGAGCTTGAATGGTTTTGAAATTAGTCATCATGCCGCCAAGCCATCTCTCATTTACATAGAACATGTTGCAACGAATAGCTTCATCGCGCATAGCGTCTTGAGCTTGTTTTTTAGTACCTACAAACAAAATGCTTTCTCCGCGAGCTGCAACTTCACGAATGAAATTATAAGCTTCTTCGACCTTCTTAACAGTTTTTTGCAAATCGATAATGTAAATACCGTTTCTTTCAGTGAAGATGTACGGAGCCATCTTCGGGTTCCAGCGTCTGGTCTGATGGCCAAAGTGCACGCCAGCCTCAAGTAGTTGTTTCATAGAAATAATTGCCATTTTAAATTCCTCCTGTTTTTTCCTCCACGGATTTTTTTCGCCGTTAACCAGAAAAGCATAATCTGGACAGTAGACGCAATACTCCGCGTGTGTTTTTAACCGAACGTAATTATATCATAAAGCAGTTGTCTTAACAAGAGTTTCTTATGCTTACACGCAATATAATTGTAAATATAGTCACAATTATTATACTCAAACTGATATATAAATTATTTTTGAGTCTAAATATTGCCAATCATAAACTATTGTGATAAATTATACAAAAATCATATATTAATTTTCAATTTTATCAACCTTGCTTTTTATTCAGTTTTTCTAACAAACATTCTAATTGTTTTTCCTATTTCTAAGACACAGTCGGACACTAGATGCTAAAGTACACACGTAAAAATTTCAAGTGATAGCACGAAACTTTGGCCCTGCAAAATTATGCAGGCTTTTTTTCTGGCTAATATTTTCTCTTAAATTTTAGAAAGGTAGGTTTTAATGTATGTCAACGTTTGATTTTAACACAGTTGTTTCCCCTTTTATCAAAGCTCTGCCGCCATCTGGCTTAGCAAAATTTTTGGAAATTACCGCCAACAATCCCAATATTGTCCCTCTAAGTGTTGGGGAACCCGACTTCGATATTCCTGAGAGAGTCAAGGAAGCTTGTATTCACAGTATAAATGCTGGAAAAAGCACCTATACCTCTACTCTCGGTCTTTTAGAACTTAGGGAAGCCATAGCTGAAGATACTTTCAAAAATTATGGTGTAAGCTATAATCCGAAAACTGAAATTATGGTAACAGTTGGTGTCAGCGAAGCCCTTTATGTTGTTTTACGCTCTATTTTGGCTCCTGGTGATGAAGTAATTATTCCTGAACCATGTTATGTTGCAAACAAAGCCTGCATTATTTTGTCTGGAGCTAAACCTGTTCCTGTCGAAACATTTTTAGAAAATAATTTTGTGCCTACTATAAAAGATCTAGAAAAAGCAATAACTTCCAAAACCAAGGCAATCCTCTTAGGTTACCCGAATAATCCTACTGGTGCTGTAATCAGTAAAGAACAAATCAAACAAATTGGTGATTGGGCTGCAAAACATAACCTGGTAATTGTATCTGATGAATTGTACGCACATCTTACTTATGGTGGAAAAAAACATACGATGTTCACTTCTTACCCTGAATTTCGTGACCGAACAATTGTGTTGAATGGGTTTTCGAAAGCTTATGCTATGACAGGTTTACGTCTTGGTTATATCACAGCTCCCGCGGCTATTATAAATGCCATGAACCTGTTGCATCAAAATATTGTGCTCTGCGCAAATTCAACTGCACAATATGGCGCAATCGCAGCTTTAAAATATTGTCAAAAAGATGTAGAAGCAATGGTTACGGAGTATGATGCACGCAGAAAAATAATGATTGATGCCTTTACAGCAATGGATATACCTCTTTACTCACCAGAAGGAGCTTTCTATGTCTTCCCTTGCATCAAATCAACCGGACTTACAAGTATGGAATTCGTGGAAAAACTTTTAGAGGAAGAAGAAGTTCTTGTTATACCAGGAAGTATCTTTGGCAACAGCGGTGAAG
>CAYRVN010000059.1:0-8658 GCA_964427675.1 uncultured Acidaminococcales bacterium | reverse complement strand
AGGTAATGGGGATTTTTAATTACAATTGTTGACAAATGATTCAATAAAATATATAATCGTTTACATAAACAAAAAAATATTGATTCATCCCATAAAGACAATGAAGGGAATAAGATACAATTAACCTGTTTAAGAGAGCTGACGCTTGGTGCGAGTCAGTAACGGTTATTGTATGAATAGCTCATCCCTGAGTTGCTTGCTCGATATGTAGAGTAAGACGTGTAGCCCCGTTAACGGCTAAGGCCTTGTTGGAGGCCGAAAGGGTTGCCGTTTTTTGGCAGCTGAATTAGGGTGGTACCGCGTGGATTATTGATTCCTCGCCCCTATGTATTTTATAGGAGCGGGGATTTTTATTTTCGCTCTGAAACTACATGTAGAGGAGATTTTATTTATGAGACAGCCCAACAAGCAGTACATTCCATTTCAACCAGTAAGTTTACCAAATCGTAAGTGGCCGGATAAGGTCATTACTAAAGCGCCAATCTGGTGCAGTGTTGACCTTCGTGACGGCAATCAGGCGCTTGTGACACCGATGCAGCTGGATGAGAAATTAAGGATGTTTAAAATGTTATTGGCTATAGGTTTCAAAGAAATTGAGGTCGGTTTTCCTTCAGCTTCGGAAACTGAATATGAAATACTGCGTACATTGATAGAGGACAATTATATTCCTGATGATGTTACTATTCAAGTATTGGTACAGGCACGCCCCAAATTGATTGAAAAAACATTTGAGGCCTTGAAGGGTGCGAAAAATGTTATAGTGCACTTTTATAACTCAACCTCAACCTTGCAACGAAAAGTCGTTTTCAAAGAGGGACAAGAGGGCATCATTAAGATTGCTGTGGATGGTGCAAAGCTTATCAGAGAGTTAAGCGAGCAGGAAACCGCACGCAGCGGCATGAACATTCGGTATGAATATTCGCCGGAAAGCTTTACCGGCACGGAAATTGATTTTTCCATAGAAATATGTGAAAAGGTTATGGAGGCATTGGGTGCTAGTGAGGAAAAGAAAGTAATACTTAATCTTCCTTCTACAGTAGAGATGGCAACGCCAAACACTTATGCCGACCAGATTGAGTATTTCTGCACACACATGAAGAATCGTGAAAGTGCTATAATCAGTTTGCATCCTCATAATGATCGCGGCACAGGTGTAGCTGCTACAGAATTGGGACTGATGGCTGGTGCTGACAGAGTTGAAGGCACTCTTTTCGGTAATGGCGAAAGAACAGGTAACGTCGATATAGTAACTTTGGCTCTGAACATGTATACCCAAAACGTGAATCCAATGCTCAATTTTTCTAATATCAATGAAATTAAGGAAGTTTGTGAGCAATGCACTAAAATGAACATTCATGAAAGACATCCATATGCAGGCGAATTGGTGTTCACAGCCTTTTCCGGTTCTCATCAGGACGCGATTCGTAAAGGTTTCGAATATATGGTTAAAAGTCAGACTCCATACTGGGAGGTTCCTTACCTGCCAATTAATCCGGCAGACCTTAACCGCGAATATGAGCCGGTCATTAGAATCAACAGCCAATCTGGCAAAGGTGGCGCAGCATTTGTACTGCAACAAACAGTTGGCTATGAGTTACCGAAGAATATGCATCCGGAATTTGGTGATATTGTTAAGGCTGCTGCAGATGCTTCCGGAGAAGAGCTTAATCCGACACAGATTGTTGACCTCTTTAATAAGGAATATATTGCTTTTGTGGGGAAATATAAGCTTCTTAAGCACAGGTTCCTGGAAGAGCATGAAGAAGATGAAAATCACAGCACAAGATTCGAAGGCATCGTGAGTATAGACGGCGATGAAAAAGCAGTAACAGGTATTGGCAATGGACCTATAGATGCCTTCTTCCAGGCTTTGGCAGGGATTGGTGTTGAAGGTTATGAATTTATTTCCTACCAGGAACACGCTATTTCCAAAGGCTCTGATGCTAAGGCAATATCTTATATTGAACTGAAGGTTCCTGGCAATGGACATATTTTTGGCGTTGGCATCCACAGTAATATCAACGTTGCTTCTCTGTTGGGTATTATTTGTGCGATTAACCGTTCAATCAAACACAAAAAGGCAGAATAAAAAAATTCCGAATTGAAATCCTTAAAATAACTCGCTAAATGCGAGTTATTTTTTTGCTGGTCAAATAGATTTGGATAATTTTCACCGGTAATAGAATTATGTAGTAAGATATTGTTAAAAATGTACAATTATTGGTATTGTGTTTTTTGTGCTGTAAATGTAAAATAGGAATAACATTTGGCCTGGTAGGGCCTTTTTGTTCTTTTATTTCATAATTAGTCAGGAGGATTACTATGTCTCAAATCAGACCGTTCAAAGGTTTACGACCTTTGCCGGAATTAGCTGCTCAAATAGCATCTTTGCCTTACGATGTCATGGACACGGAGGAAGCACGAGCTATTTTAAAGGATAATCCGCTAAGTTTTCTAAGTGTTACAAAATCTGAAGCTACGCTGCCTCCGGGTATCGATTCTCATAGTAGAGAAGTATACGAGAAGGCAAAAGAAAATCTGAAAAAGTATATATCTTCCGGACAGATGAAAATTGATGAAAAACCGTGTTACTATCTTTATAGGCAGGAAATGAACGGGCATGTGCAGGTTGGTCTTGTTGCCTGTGCTTCCGTACAGGAATACAGGGATAATATTATTAAGAAGCATGAGTTGACTCGTCACGATAAGGAACAGGACAGGGTTGACCATATCACGGTGACAGAGGCCCAGACTGGTTCAGTTTTTTTGACCTGCAGAAATAAGAAGGAAATAGATGATTTTACCGCAGAAGTGCTGTTAAAACAAAAACCGGAATATGACTTTGTTGCAGAAGATGGCATCAGGCATACGCTTTATGTAATTTCAGATGATGACGCCATTGCTGAAGTTACACGTTTATTTGCTGAAGTTCCGGTTCTTTATATAGCTGACGGACATCATCGTTCAGCTGCTGCCATGCGTGTTGCTGATGCTATGAAAGAACGCCAGGGTCATACCGGTGAAGAAGAGTACAATTATTTTCTTGCCGTAATTTTCCCGGATAATATGATGTGCATTCTTGATTATAACCGTGTAGTGAAAGATTTGTTCGGTATGTCAGAAGCAGAATTCGTTGAAAAGGTCCAAGAAAAATTTATTGTTGAAGAAAATGCCGGTGAACATAAAAAACCTGCAAAACTGCATCAATTCGGCATGTATCTTGCTGGAAAATGGTACACTTTGACGGCCAAACCAGAAATTTATGATGATAATGACCCTGTTGGCTGCCTGGATGTAACAGTTTTGCAGGAAAATGTGCTGGCTCCTTTGCTTGGAATTAAAGATCCACGTACCGATGAAAGAATTTCTTTTATTGGCGGTATCCGAGGCCTTGGGGAGTTGGAGAAAAAGGTTAACAGCGGTGAATATAAGGTGGCTTTTGCCATGTATCCAACATCTATGGACCAGTTAATGGAAATTGCTGATTCAGGCATGATTATGCCGCCGAAATCGACTTGGTTCGAACCAAAACTCAGAGATGCCATGGTTGTACATTTGATTGGAGATGATATCTGATGGGTAGAATATATAATTTTAGTGCCGGACCGGCAGTGCTGCCTCTTGAAGTATTAGAAGAAGTTCAGGCGGAACTTCTTGATTATCAAGGAACCGGAATGTCAATCCTCGAAATGAGCCATAGGTCGCCTGCTTATGAGAAAGTAAACGCTGAGGCTGAGGCTGATATAAAAGAATTACTCGGGCTTGGTGATGATTATTGCGTTTTATTCCTTGGTGGCGGCGGCAGCTTGCAATTTTCTATGATTGCGATGAATTTCCTGACTCCTGGTAAAAAAGGCGGCTATGTCATAACCAGTACCTTTTCTGACAAAGCTATGAAAGAAGCTCAAAAAGTCGGTAAAACCAGTATATTGTTCAGCAGCAAGGAGAACAAATACAATCGTGTACCTCGTCCGGCGGAGCTTTCGTATTCCGACGATCTTGCTTATGTACACATTACAGGCAACAATACTATAGAAGGCACTGAATTCATGGATTACCCTGAAACAGGGGAGATTCCTTTAATTGCAGACTTATCTTCAGACATTTTAAGTCGCCCGATTGATGCATCGAAATTCGCTTTGATCTATGCCGGAGCACAAAAGAACATAGGTCCTGGCGGCGTTGTTGTCGTAATTGCCCGCAAAAGTTATCTTGCAGGTCGTGACAAAGCATTACCAACCATGTTGAACTATGAAGTTCATATGGAAAACAACTCATTGTATAATACGCCGCCTGTATTTGGCGTATATATTGTCGGTAAGGTTGCTAAATGGATAAAGGCACAAGGTGGCCTGGAAGTCATGGCTAAACGTAATGAAGAGAAGGCGAAGCTTGTTTATGATGTAATAGATGCTCACCCGGACTTTTTCCGCGGCTATGCTGATACGGATTGCCGTTCTTTGATGAATGTCACCTTTGGCTTGCCGACGCAGGAACTGGAAGCAAAATTTGCGACTGAAGCAAAAGCAATTGGTCTTGATGGACTGAAGGGGCACCGCAGTGTCGGCGGCTTACGCGCTTCTATTTATAATGCTATGCCTAAGGCTGGATGCGAAAAACTAGCCCAATTTATGGAAGAATTCTACCAAAATAACAAATAAGCTTTAATATATATGTGCTTCTATTGTCGCATCAGTATTTTTATATTTAAGTACTCTACCGAACCTAGTTCTTGGTTGTGAAATTTAATTTCACTGCTGAGTTCTAGGTTTGCGGTTTTTAAAAATTCCAAGGAGGTCTATGAACGTGAAATACGATATACTTCTGCGAAATGGATATTTGGTTGATTTTTCTTCAAATTTTGAAGGTAAGGCTGACATAGGAATCAAAGATGGGTTTATTTGTGAAATTGCCGAGGAACTTAACGCCGATTTGGCACGTGAAGCCTTTGATTTGCATGGAGCAATGGTTATGCCGGGCATTATTGACACACACGTGCATGCTTCCGCATGGCTGGGCGGAGGTGCAGGACATAAGATGCTGGCCAGAGCCGGTGTTACGAGTGCATTAGACATGTCGGGACCTGGGGAAAGCGTTTTTTCTCTTGCTAAAACATACGGCGTCGGCGTAAACCTGGCTACCATAGAATATGTGCGGCCGCATCATACGGTTGAAAATGAAAATCCAGGCGAAGCAGAAATAGGTGTGCTGATTGACAAGGTTATGGAACATGGATCACTTGGTATAAAACTTCTTGGTGGACACTATCCTCTTACTCCTGAAGCAACTGAAAGGTGTATAAGCATAGCCGCTAAGAAAAAATCTTATGTTGCTTTTCATGCGGGGACTTCCAACACAGGCTCTAATATTAATGGGCTTCTGGAGGCTATTAGTTTAGCCGGCAACAATCCTCTCCATCTTGCCCACATTAATGCCTATTGCCGTGGAACAATAAACCCATATATGGAAGAAACTGAAATGGCTGTAAAGGCTTTAACAACGCATTCTAACATTATTTCAGAAGCTTATTTATCACCGCTCAACGGAACAAGCGCTGAAATTATAGACGGAGTACCTGGCAGCCTTGTGACTTGCCGCTGCCTCCAGACAGGTGGTTTTGCAGCGACTGAAAAGGGGCTGGAAGAAGCTATTTTGGCAGGCTGGGCTCAGATTAACTATCCATATGCAGGGGAAACAATCTTGGTAACGGGAGAAGAGGCGCGCGATTATTGGCGGCAACGTGGTACTGATGTTTCAGTAAGTTTTGCTGTTAATCCGGCGGAACCACGAGTAAGATTAGCTTCTGCCAAAAGACAAAACGGGAAATTTGTCGTAGATTGCATAAGTACTGACGGCGGCGGAATACCGCGAAATGTCATAATACCAATGGGGCTTGCCCTCGTGTCTCTGGGGGCGATAAGTTTGAAAGAGTTTGTGCAAAAAACCAGCTATAATCCTGCACAAATGCTTGGACTTTTGAATAAAGGGACTGTTTCTGCAGGCAAGGATGCTGATATTACCGTCATTGACAGGGAAAAACGTGAAGCGCTTATGACGATAGTGAACGGCAGGCTTATTATGCATAGAGGCTACGTTTGCGGTGCAGGAGGAAGAATTATAACAACTGCAGCAGGGGAAGATTATGTACGGTCAATAGGATTGGAACCACTGGTGATTAACATGAGTGACAGTGCATTTGCCAATCATCAGGCTTTGATAGAATAATATTCGTTGGGAGAGATACAATGAAGGATGGTTTTATTAAGACAGGGAAAAAGCTTGGCGTTATTGGTGGTATGGGGCCTGCTGCGTCAGCGGAATTTTTGCATATTTTAACTAAAAAATCTCCGGCGGAGATAGATCAGGAACACGCTGTTGTTTATATGATTGCTGACACGGAACTTCCGGATCGCAGCAGTGCTATTTTGGGCAAAGGCGCCGATCCTTCGGCACATTTATGGAATGACTTCGATAAACTTGCCGCTTTGGGTGCTGATATCTTTGCTGTCCCTTGCAATACTGCGCACTATTTCATCGACAGGTTTGAACAACCGTTGCCTAAGCCTTTGGTTCATATTGTTGAGGAAACGGTGCAGGCGGCCAAACGCCTTAATCCTGATGGTGCCTGGATGCTTTCGACTGTCGGTACCATGCAAAGTGGTCTTTATCAATCATATGCGGATAAATTAGGCTATAAGATATATATTCCTAATGAAAAGCAAGTAGAAGAAATTCAAAAAAGCATAACGGAAGTCAAAGCAAATAATTTTGCGCAAGCAGGGGAAATAGTAAGAAAAGTAGTGTTGGAGCTGTGGCAGGAAAAAGACTTGCCTGTGATGACGGCGTGCACAGAAATACCATTGGGGTATGATGCTTCGGGATTGCCAAAGGGAAAGGCAGTTTCGAGTCTGGACGCATTAGCAGAAGCTTGCGTTAAAAAACTTTATGAGAAAAAATAATGTTTAGAAAAAATAAAACGTAAATCAAGAATTAATTCTTGATTTACGTTTTTTGTTTACCATCTGCGACTGGAACCGCCACCGCCTCCGCTGCCGCCACCATAACCTCCGCCGAAGCCGCCACCGCCGCCGCGACCACCGCCGCGCAGAAACAAGATTAGCAAGAGATGTAAAATTGCGCCCCCGAAAAATAATTGGTCTATTAATAGCAACCCGGCGATGCCAACAACAAAAATAAGTTTTTGCCAAAGGGGTATTTCAGTTTCCTGTGAAGACGCACCTTTTTGAGTAGCATCTTGAATTTTGCTTTCGAGCTTGACGTTATATTCCTTAGCTACGATACTGGCTATATTGGCATAGCCTTGCATGATGCCTTTATCGTAATTACCGGAACTGAAATAGGGAATCATAGCCTGATCTTGTATACGCCCTGTCAAACCATCAGGAAGAGCGCCTTCGAGGCCATAGCCAACTTCAATACGCGATTGACGATCTTTTAATGCTACTAAAAGTAAAACTCCATTGTTTTTTTCTTTATCGCCGATGCCCCAGGCACGAAAGAGTTCCAGGGAATAATCTTCAATAGGCTGACCATCGAGAGAAGGTACAGTTACGACCACCACCTGAGCTTTGGTTTTGTTCTCAAGATCTTTGCTGACAGCATTGATCGTCGATTTTGTTTCTGGCGAAAGCAGTTTGGCATAATCCTGCACATAAATGCTGCCAGAGGTTGGCTTCGGTGGAATTTTTGATTCTGCATCTGCCAGAGAAGAGAAAAAAACTTGGAATGTCAACAGAAGTAATGCTAGCCAGCGCTTCATGGTTGTCCTCTCATTTCTTTAGATTGGAGAAGGTTTAGAAGGAAACCTTGGGGACAGCTTTTGCACTTTCTTCAACCTTGAAGTACTCTTTTTCATGGAAACCGAAAGCACCTGCGTAGATAACTGTCGGGAAGGATTTTATAATTGAGTTATAACCTTGCACGGCGTCATTGTAGTCCTTGCGGGCTACTGCTATGCGATTTTCGGTACCTGCCAATTCATCCGCGAGTTGGCGGAAACTAGCGTCGGATTTAATTGTTGGATAGTTTTCAACAACAACTAATAAGCGGGAGAGGGCACCGGTAAGTTCGTTATTTGCTTCGGCTTTCTGAGCAACGCTTTGAGCACCGGCAAGTTTGGCGCGTGCTTCAGTAACTGATTGAATAACATCTTTCTCTTGTTTGGCCATGCCTTGTACAGTTGCTACGAGGTTTGGAATTAAATCATTGCGGCGTTGGAGCTGGTTGTCTATCTGGCTCCATTTGCCATTCACACCTTCGTTCATTGCTACCAGGCTATTGTAGCCACTGAATAAAATTACGGCAATGAATAGAATGACACCTAAAACAGCTAATAATGTTTTGTTCAAGACTTGGACACCTCCTGGGATCTTCATATAGTTGTAAACCTAGCTTAATTGTAATGTGCGCTTATAGCGTTGTCAAATTTAGGCATTAACTTAGAAAAATATATTTTATTTAAGAATTTGATTGGTTTGAGTGCTGCAAGCTATATAATATAATTATATATAATAAGACAAGATAAGGGAAAGTCGGTGACAAGGTGGAGGCTTTAAAGGGGATCAGGATACTGGATTTGACAAGATTATTGCCAGGCCCATACTGCAGTATGATGTTGGCAGATTTCGGCGCAGAAGT
>CAYRVN010000058.1:0-8762 GCA_964427675.1 uncultured Acidaminococcales bacterium | reverse complement strand
TAGTATGAAAGAAATTGAGCAAATTGCCGCTGACAGTGACGTCATTTTTATCGCCCTGCCGCACGGGCATGCCATGAAAATTGGTTCCCAGCTGCGCAACAGCAAGGTACGTATCATTGATTTAGGCGGAGATTATAGATTTAAGGATCACAGGGTTTTTGAAGAGTGGTACAAGCTAAAACATGAAGACCCTGCAGCAAAGGCTGTTTATGGTCTTACTGAATTGTATAGAGAAGAAGTTAAGAACGCAACGATTCTTGCCAATCCAGGTTGCTATACGACTTGCAGTATCCTGGCTTTGGTTCCCTTATTCAAAGCTGGTCTGATTGAAACGAAAGGTGTCATCATTGATGCCAAGTCAGGTACTACTGGTGCAGGACGCAGTTTAAAGGTCGGCAGCCTATATTGTTCTGTTAACGAGAATTTTCACGCCTATGGGGTTGCCAGCCATCGCCATACACCGGAAATCGAGCAAGCTTATTCTGATTTTGCCGGTGAAGAGGTTGTTATTCAGTTTACACCGCATCTTTTGCCGGTCGACAGGGGCATCCTTTCAACCTGCTATGCTAACCTGAAGCAGGGTGTAACTGACGCTGATGTGGCAAAAGCCTATAATGAACTATATGAAGAAGAATTTTTCATCCGTGTACTTGGCAAAGGTGCCTGCCCGGAAATAAAGAATGTCAGAGCTTCCAACTATGTCGATATAGGCTGGGAAGTTGACAGGCGTACAGGCCGCATTATTGCGATGTCGGCTATTGATAATTTGGTAAAAGGCGCGGCAGGACAAGCGGTACAGAACATGAACGTGATGTTTGGCATAGAAGAAACAACAGGTTTAAGGCAATTGCCGATATATCCTTAAGGAGGCGTATTAAATGATAAAGCAAATAGACGGTTGGCTCACGGCTCCTCAGGGATTCGTTGCTGCTGGTGTGAAAGCTGGTATTAAAGCAAGCGGTAAAGAAGACGTGGCAGTTATCATGAGTACAGTTCCTGCAGCAGCCGGTGCAGTTTTCACACAAAACAAAATGTGTGCGGCACCTGTAATTGTTAGTCGTGAAGCTGCCAAGCAACCATATGCGCAGGCTATAGTTGTGAACTCAGGCTGTGCTAACGCTTGTACCGGTGAAAAAGGCCTGGCTGACGCCAGGGAAATGGCTTCTTTTACTGCAGGATTATTGGATATCGATGAAAAAGGCGTTTATGTTTGTTCAACAGGTGTTATTGGCCATTTCTTGCCGATGGATAAGGTAAGAACAGGTATCGCTGATGCCGTTGATAAAATGGATGAAAATGAGGGCGAAAGTGCTGCTCTTGCTATTCAGACAACGGATACTTTTGTCAAAAAAATTGCTTACGAATTTGAGTTAGGTGGCAAGAAAGCAAGAATTGCCGGCATTGCCAAAGGTGCTGGGATGATTCATCCGAACATGGCCACCATGCTTACTTTCATCACGACTGATGCTGCTATTGCTCCGGATGTACTGAAAAGAACCGTTAAAGCAGTAGCTGATAAGTCCTTCAATATGGTAGTTGTTGATGGCGATACCAGCACGAATGACAGTATGATAGTACTTGCCAATGGTTTAGCTGAAAATGAAATTATTTTGTCAGAGGAACATCCTGATTATCCTGTTTTCTTCCAAGTGTTCCTACGCGCAGCGCAAGATTTGGCAAAGATGATTGCTCATGACGGCGAAGGTGCGACCAAGTTCCTGGAAGTAAATGTTATTGGTGCTGCTTCTTTTGCAGATGCCAAATTGGCAGCTATGGCGATTGCCAAGTCACCGCTGGTTAAAACAGCTTTCTTCGGCGAAGATCCTAATTGGGGACGTATTGTCTGCGCTGCCGGTTATTCGGGAGCAGCTATGCAGGCAGACCGCGTAACATTGAGCATTGGCGGCGTACGATTAGTGAAGAATGGTCTTAATGTCGGAGTACCTCTTGAAGAATTGACTTCGATTATGTCTGAACACGATATCAGCATCACAGTTGATTTGGCAGTCGGTGAAGAAAAAGCAACGGTCTGGACTTGTGATTTCAGCTATGAATATGTAAAAATTAATGGAGAATATCATACATAGAAGACAAAATATATGATAAAAGGGGTATGCGCTATGTTAATTAAAGAAGAACAAATTAATACATTGGTAGAAGCTTTACCATATCTGAGAGATTTCAAAGGCAAAACAGTAGTTGTAAAATATGGCGGCAACGCTATGCTTAATGACGAAATAAAAAATAAAGTGCTTCAGGACATCGTATTTTTGCGTTGTGCTGGCCTCAGGCCTGTTGTTGTGCATGGCGGCGGACCAGAAATTACTGCTATGCTGCAAAAGGCAGGTAAAAAGACACAATTTGTCAGCGGCCTCAGGGTTACCGATGCTGAAAGCGTAGAGCTGGCAGAAATGGTGCTGGTCGGCAAAATCAACACAGACCTGGTAGTCCGCCTTAACCTTTTAGGTGGTCGTGCAGTTGGTTTGAACGGTAAAGACGCCAACCTTGTGCAAGCGAAAAAACACTTGGCTGACATTTACGAAAATGGCGAAGTAAATCTTGTCGACATTGGTTTTGTCGGTAATGTGGAAAAAATTAATACAGAGTTAATCAATATCTTATTGGACAATGACTTCATTCCTGTTATCGCTCCTACCGGTGTAGGCGTTAACGGCGAGACTTATAACATCAATGCGGACAGCGTTGCCGGTGAAATTGCCGGTGCTTTGAAGGCGGAAAAACTCCTTGTTTTGACTGACGTCCGAGGAATTTATTCTGATTACAGGGATGAAAGCAGTTTTATTTCAACTTTAACTTTCGAAAAAGCACAGGAACTCATCATCCGCGGCAATATCGACGGTGGCATGATCCCAAAAGTAAAGGCCTGTATTACGGCTCTTTCCGGTGGTGCGCACAAAACACACATCATTGATGGCCGTGAACCTCATACTATTCTTATGGAGATTTTCAGTGATTCAGGCGTAGGTACGGAAGTAGTTAAAGAATAATAAATATATTGTTAGAGGGGATAAGGGATGAATCAAGAAACAGTTATCGCAGATACTGAAAAATATTATTTGCCGGTTTTCAGCCGGAATCAAATCGTGCTTGATCACGGCAAAGGATGCAAGCTTTATGACATGGATGGTAATGAATACCTGGATTTCCTGGCAGGTATCGCAGTCAATGCGCTTGGACATGCGCATCCGGCATTGGTCAATGCAATCGCAGAACAGGCTGGCAAACTTATTCACTGTTCCAATCTGTACTATACAAAAGTGCAGGCAGATTTAGTAAAGACGCTGGCTGAAGTAAGCGGTTTTGAACGTACCTTTCTTTGCAACAGCGGTGCTGAGGCTAACGAAGGTGCTTTGAAGCTGGCACGTAAATATGGTCATCAAAAGGCCGAAGGCAAACAAAGAATAATTTCGACCGTGCATTCTTTCCATGGACGTACGTTAGCAACTTTGACTGCTACAGGACAGACTAAATATCAAAAAGGTTATGAACCGCTGCCAACCGGCTTTGACTATGCGGAATACGGCGATATCACAACACTTGAGAATTTGATGGGCGAGGACGTCTGTGCTGTTATCCTGGAACCAATTCAGGGTGAAGGCGGCGTGCATGTTCCTTCTGATGAGTATCTGAAACAAGTTCGCGCTTTGTGCGATAAATATGATGCACTCCTTATCTTTGATGAAATTCAGACTGGCCTTTGCCGCAGCGGCAAATGGTTTGCCTGGGAATACAGCGGAGCGAAACCAGATATTATTACCTTGGCGAAAGCTCTGGGCGGTGGTTTTCCGGTAGCTGCTTTCCTGACGACTGAGCGTCTGGCTCATGTCTTTGCTCCTGGCGACCATGGTTCTACTTTCGGCGGCAATCCTTTGGCTTGTGCCGCTGCCAATGCTTCTTTGAAGGTAATGCGTGAAGAAAATCTTGCCGCTAAAGCTGCAGAAATTGGTACTTATTTTAAAACTCAGCTGGAAGCTTTGCAGAAAAAGTTTCCTGATAAAATCACTGAAGTTCGCGGTCGTGGCCTGTTATTAGGCATGGAACTGTCGAAACCGGGTAAACCGATAGTTGATGCCTGCCTGCAAAAAGGCATGATTATCAATTGCACTGCTGGCAATGTAATTCGGCTGGTGCCACCGCTCGTTATTACCAAAGCGGAAATTGACGCTCTGATGGCTGTATTTGCCGAAGTATTTCCGGAATTCTGATTAGAGTGAGAGGCTGGATGATATGAGTTTAAGACATAAAGATTTAATATCGATGAATGATCTGTCTGTCGGTGAAGTGGCAACGATTTTTGATGTTGCCAAGAAGCTGAAACAAAAACAAAAAAAGGGCGAACCGCACCAATATCTGAAGGGCAAGACACTTGTCATGATTTTCTCTAAGGCATCCACAAGGACGAGGGTTTCCTTTGAAACAGGCTTTTTTCAGTTGGGCGGTCATCCTATCTATCTGAATGATTCTTCTTCACAGGTAGGTCGTGGTGAGCCTGTGCGCGACACAGCCAGAGTCCTTTCCCGTTTTGCGGATGGCATTATGATTCGGACCTTTTCGCACGACGCAGTAAAAGAACTTGCAGAATTCGCTTCCATTCCTGTAATCAACGGTTTGACAGACCTCGAACACCCATGTCAGGCATTGACGGACCTGTTTACGATTATGGAACACAAGGAAGTATTAAAGGGTCGTAAGCTTGTTTATGTAGGCGATGGCAATAACATGACCAATTCATTAATGGTCGCTTGTGCCAAAGTCGGTATGAATATGGTTTGCGCCTGTCCGGAAGGGTATCAACCGGACCCTGTAATTTTCAGGGAAGCTTGCGAAGAAGCCCAAAAGACCGGTTGCACCATTGAGATAGAGGAAGACTTGTTTAAGGCTGCAAAAGGCGCAGACGTTCTTTATACCGATGTCTGGGCATCAATGGGCCAGGAGGGTGAACAATCTATTCGTAAGGAAGCGCTTGGTGACTATCAGATTAACGCAGAGCTTCTGAAGGTTGCCAGACCTGATGCGATAGTATTGCATTGTCTGCCGGCACACCGCGGTGAGGAAATAACGGATGATGTTATTGAAGGACCGCATTCTGTTGTTTTTGATCAAGCAGAAAATCGTTTGCATGTGCAAAAAGCTATTATGGCTTTGCTGATGAGTGATGAGAAGATTTAAGTAATCTTATGAAAGTATGCTGATTACAGTACTTTTATTAAAGATAAATAAGTGATGAATTTTAGGGGGATGCATCTACAATGAACAAAAAAGACATTAAGAAAGTGGTATTAGCTTATTCCGGAGGCTTGGATACATCAGTTATCATTCCTTGGCTGAAAGAAAACTATAACAACTGTGAAGTTATTGCTGTAACGGCAGACCTTGGACAAGGAGCCGAACTTGACCCTGTTTATGATAAAGCTTTAAAATCCGGCGCAAGCAAATGCTTCATCCTTGACTTGAAAGAAGAGTTTATTGCCGACTATGTTTGGCCGGTAGTTAAAGCCGGTGCTGTTTATGAGAAGAAATATCTCTTAGGTACTTCTTTTGCCCGTCCTTTGATTGCTAAGAAACTTGTTGAAATTGCTTTGGCAGAAGGTGCAGATGCTGTTGCTCACGGCGCTACCGGCAAAGGTAATGACCAAGTTCGTTTCGAAGTTTCTGTTAAAGCTTTGGCACCGCAATTATCCGTAATTGTTCCTTGGCGTGAATGGAACATCCGTTCCCGTGAAGATGCTATCGACTTTGCAGAAGCACACAATATTCCAATTCCTGTTACTAAAGCTCATGACTACAGCATGGACCGTAACATGTGGCACCTCAGCCATGAAGGCTCTGACCTTGAAGATCCATGGAATGCACCGAAAGATGAACTCTTTATTGTTACCAATACTCCGGAAAAAGCTCCGGATAAAGCTGAATACGTGGAACTCGAATTTGAACAAGGTGTACCGGTTGCCGTCAATGGCACTAAACTGAGCCCTGCGAAAATTGTAGAAACTCTGAACGAAATCGGCATCCGTAATGGCGTTGGTATCTGCGATATGGTTGAAAACCGTCTTGTTGGTATGAAATCCCGCGGCATTTATGAAACTCCTGGCGGCACTATCATTTATTATGCACACAATGAATTGGAAAATCTCTGTCTGGATCGTGCAACGAATCATTATAAACAAATGGTTGGTATCAAATATGCAGAGTTGGTATACGATGGCATGTGGTTCTCTCCTTTGCGCGAAGCATTAGCAGCTTTTGTTGATGAAACACAAAAAACCGTTACCGGCACTGTTCGTTTGAAACTATATAAAGGCAACGTTATGAGCGCAGGTGCTAAATCTCCATATTCACTTTATAGCCAGGAATATGTAACTTTCGGCGCTGATGAAGTTTACAATCAAGCTGATGCTACCGGCTTCATTACGCTGTTCGGCCTGCCACTTACTGTTCGTGCCTTGATGAAACAAGGAAAACTAAAATAATGGCTAAGCTTTGGGGCGGTAGATTCAGTAAAAATACAAATGAGCTCGTGGATGCTTTCAACGCATCCATTGAGTTTGATAAAAGGCTTTACCATGAGGATATTCGCGGCAGTATAGCACATGCGACAATGCTTGCGCGGGCTGGCATCATTCCTCAAGCTGATGCAGAGGAAATTGTAAGCGGCTTGACACAGATTCTGGCAGATATTGAAGCAGGCAATTTCAGTTTTGAAGTGTCTCTGGAAGATATCCATATGAATATCGAAGCGCGTCTTACTGAACGCATTGGCAGCGCAGGAGCAAGATTGCATACTGCACGCAGCCGTAATGACCAGGTTGCTCTTGATATGCATATGTACATGAAAAGAGAAGTTGTCGAGATTGGTGAATTGCTTCTGAAATTTGAGCAGGTTCTCTTGACGGTTGCTCAAGAGCATGAAAAGACACTGATGCCTGGTTATACCCACTTGCAGCGTGCGCAGCCGATTACTTTCGCCCATCATCTTTTGGCTTACTTTAACATGTTGCAAAGAGATTTCCGTCGTTTGCAGGGAGTTTGGGCCGGTGCCGATATTATGCCTTTGGGGGCAGGTGCGATAGCAGGTACTACCTTCCCGATTGACCGGTTCGATGTTGCCAGACAGCTGAATTTTGCAGATGTTTATGCAAATAGTATGGATGCAGTAAGCGATCGTGATTATGTACTCGAATTCTTGTCCTTCGCGTCTATTCTGATGATGCATCTCAGCCGTTTAAGCGAAGAAGTTTGCCTTTGGTCAAGCACAGAATTTGCCTTTATCGAACTGGACGATGCCTTTGCTACTGGCTCGAGCATGATGCCGCAGAAAAAGAATCCTGATATTGCCGAGCTTGTTCGTGGTAAAACCGGCCGTGTTTATGGTCATCTGCAAGCCATGCTTGTGACTGCCAAAGGGTTGCCGTTGACTTATAATAAAGACCTGCAGGAAGATAAAGAAGGCTTGTTCGACGCCATCGATACCATCAAGTTCAGTCTTGCCGTCTACAGTGACATGATTGCCACAATGAAGGTAAACACTGATAAGATGGAACAGGCTGTCAGCAAGGACTTCTCCAATGCTACTGATTTGGCTGACTATCTGGTAAGAAAAGGACTGCCTTTCCGTCAAGCACATGAAGTCGTAGGCAAATGTGTGGCCTATGCTATCAAGGAAGGCAAGTTTTTGCCGGAGATAACGCTTGCTGAATACAAAGAGTTTTCAGAGCTTTTTGAAGCGGATCTGTTGGAAACCCTTAAACCGGAAAACTGTGTGGCTGCTCGCACGTCCTATGGCGGCCCGGCCTTCACCGAAAACGCTAAACAATTGATTCGCGGCGCTGAAATATTGGACATGCAAAGAACTGTTTTAGAAGATTTGCACAAAAAAATATAGTTCGCGATTTATTTTACTAAATAACCTGGTAATGCTTGGCATTATCAGGTTATTTTTTGTATAATAAGTGTTAGGTAAGCCAAAAGGCAGGGAAGGATGAATTTATTTGTTAGAGCAGATTGAGGGTGTAATACAAACTATAACAGTTTTGGATTTGGTCGATATTCTGGTTGTTACTTATTTTTTATATCGGCTTTATCAGATGCTGAAGAACACAAGAGCAGCTTCATTAGTCAAAGGGCTCTTGGTTCTTCTTATTGCTGCTTTAGTAAGTAATTGGCTGCGTCTGCATGTTATAAACTGGTTGTTGGAAAAAAGCATGACGGTAGTATTAGTTGCTTTGCCGGTTGTTTTCCAGCCGGAACTCAGGCGTGCTTTGGAACAGATAGGCCGTGGCCGTTTTTTCCGCAAAACAGTTGTTCTTGACGAAGAGGAAGTCGAGCATATGCTGTCCGCTTTGGTTTCATCAGCGATGGCGATGTCACGCAACAAGATTGGTGCCTTGATAGTTTTTGAACGGGAAACCGGGCTCGATGACTATATCGAAACTGGTATCCAAATTGATGCTTTGGTTTCGCATGAGCTATTTATGAATATTTTTATTCCGAATACACCTCTGCACGACGGTGCTGTCATTATTCGCGGCAATCGTATTAAGGCAGCTGGTTGTTTGCTGCCGCTCACAGAAGCCCGCAATCTCAGCAAAGAGCTTGGTACCAGACATAGGGCCGCAATAGGCCTTTCTGAGCAGTCTGATGCTCTTGTACTAGTGGTCAGCGAAGAAACTGGCACTATTTCATTGGCAAGAAGCGGTGTTTTACAACGCTATCTTACCGGAGACGATATTAAGGATCTTTTG
>CAYRVN010000057.1:0-8765 GCA_964427675.1 uncultured Acidaminococcales bacterium | reverse complement strand
ATGCCTTTATTGCACCAAGATTAATAGGTGGAAAAGAAGCTTTATCACCTGTTGGTGGAATGGGTTGTTTAAAAATTGCTGATGGCATTAAATTGGATAGAGTTGAAACCATGGTTTTAGGAAATGATTTTTTGATTACGGGATGCACGGCAAAGAGGTGATATTATGTTTACTGGGCTTATAGCTGAAATGGGTACCATCAAAGCAATGAAAAGAGGCGTTCAATCGTATCAGTTGACGATTGAGGCGACAAAAATTCCCAAAACACTTAACATTGGTGAAAGTGTTGCGGTAAATGGTGCCTGCCTTACTGTAGTTGCTTTTAATAATAACAATTTCACTGTAGATGTAATGCCTGAGACAGTAAGGATGTCTACGATAGGAACTTTAAAAAACGGGGACAAGGTAAATCTTGAAAAAACACTCAGACTGCAGGATGGTCTGGATGGACACATAGTAAGCGGACATGTTGAAGGCATCGGCAAGATTATCAAAATGGCAAAAGAAGATATAGCGATGCTTGTGACAGTCAGTGTTCCAACTGAATTGGTAAAATATATTTTAAAAAAAGGTTCAATTGCAGTTGACGGTATAAGTCTCACGGTAACTGATGTGACTGATGAGAGTTTTACTGTTTCGCTAATACCTCATACTGCCAAAGAAACAACATTGGGATTTAAAAGTATTGGTGACAGTGTGAATATTGAAACTGATATCATTGGCAAGTATGTTGAAAGATTACTGAATGCACAAGGACGCAAAAAGGGTTCTGCAGGCATAAGCAAAAATAAATTATTTGAAAATGGCTTCATATAGGAGGATTAAGATGAACGAAGAATTTAAATTTGGTACAATAGAACAGGCGATTGAAGACATAAAGAATGGGAAAATGGTTTTGGTTACTGATGATGAAGATCGTGAAAATGAAGGCGATCTGATTATGGCGGCAGAAAAAGTAACGCCGGAAGCGATAAACTTCATGGCTAAATTTGCCAGAGGTTTGATTTGTATGCCGGCCTCACCGGAAATAATGGATAAGCTCCAGTTCGGAGCTATGGTCTCGCAAAATACGGACAATCATGAAACTGCTTTTACTGTTACTATTGACCACGTAGATACCACAACCGGTATTTCTGCTTTTGAAAGGGCTTTAACTATTAAAAAAGTAACTGAAGAAGGTGCTTGTGCAAAAGATTTTCGCCGTCCTGGTCACGTCTTTCCGCTGCGTTCACGCGAAGGCGGCGTCTTGAGGCGTATTGGACATACGGAAACGACAACCGACCTGTGTATGCTTGCAGGACTCAAACCTGTTGGCATCTGCTGTGAAATTATGAGTGATGATGGAACTATGGCAAGAACACCTGAACTGATTGAGTTTGCCAAAGAGCACAAGCTGACTTTTATAACGGTTGCGGCTTTGGTTGCATACCGTAAAGCCAATGAGAAGATGGTGCATCGCGCTGCCGAAGCTAAATTGCCAAGTAAATATGGCCAATTTAGACTGGTAGCCTACGATAATGATTTGGACGATCTTTGCCATGCAGCTATCATAAAAGGCGATGTAGAAGGCAAAGAGAACGTTTTGGTCAGGGTGCATTCTGAGTGTCTGACCGGAGATGCTTTCGGTTCTTTACGCTGTGACTGTGGTGACCAGCTTGCCAGCGCACTACGTATGATAGAAGAAGAAGGACAGGGTGTTGTTCTTTATATGCGCCAGGAAGGCCGCGGCATTGGTTTAGCTAATAAAATCAGAGCTTATGCTTTACAAGATCAAGGTTATGATACAGTTGAAGCTAATTTGCAATTAGGCTTTCCTGCGGATTTGCGCGATTATGGGATTGGCGCACAAATCCTTTCTGATTTAGGTTTGACAAGTATCAGGTTGATAACCAATAATCCTGCAAAAAGAGTGGGACTTTCCGGATACGGTATTACTGTTACTGAAAGAGTACCTATTGTAATCCAAGACAACAGTTATAATCATGATTATCTTACCTGCAAGGAAGAAAAAATGGGTCATGTTTTAAAATAAACTTTAAAAATGGAGGAATTGAAATGAAAACATTAGAAGGTCAATTAAAAGCTGATAATTTGAAATTTGGTATTGTTGTTGGGCGGTTTAATGAATTTATTAGTTCAAAATTACTATCTGGATCAATTGATTGTCTGGTTCGTCATGGCGCAGACAATGATGATATAACTATTGCCTGGGTTCCAGGTGCTTTCGAAATTCCACTTGTGGCTAAAAAGATGGCTGCTACCGGTAAATACGACGCAATTATTTGCCTGGGTGCAGTTATTCGTGGTGCAACCCCTCACTTTGACTATGTTTGCGCGGAAGTTTCCAAAGGCATTGCCAGTGTAAGTCTGCAGTATGAAACACCAGTATCATTCGGTGTCTTAACGACTGAAAACATTGAACAAGCAGTTGAAAGAGCGGGCACCAAAGCAGGAAATAAAGGCGTTGATGCAGCTATGGCAGCTATCGAAATGGCTGATTTGTTAAAGAATATATAACGGAGAAAACTGATGGAAGACTATTTAATCAAAGCAACAGCAGAAGGTGTGCGCATATATGCACTTGTAACAACAGGTTTAGTACAGGAAGCTAATGAACGTCATCAATGTTCACACTTAAGTATTGCAGCTTTAGGAAGAGCAATGAATGGTGCACTGCTTTTTGCGGCGACCATGAAGGATAACGAGCGCGTAACTTTACGTTTCTCTGGCGATGGCCCTTTAGGAGATGTGGTGGCCGATGCTGAAGGAACACACGTTCGCGGCTATGTTCAGAATCCTGATGTATTCCTGCCGCTAAAAAATGGCAAACTGGATGTTGGCGCCGGTGTAGGTAAAGGAACCCTTATTGTGACAAGATTTTTGACCAATGCAGAACCATTTAATGGCTTTTGTGATTTGACTGATGGAGAAATTGCTTCTGACCTTACAAATTATTTATATACTTCCGAACAGACGCCAGCAAGTGTTGCATTAGGCGTAATGGTGGACAAAGATGGGAAAGTGATGGCTGCAGGAGGTTGGTTCATTCAGGCAATGCCTGGTTGTGCCGAAGAAGTATTAGTAAAATTGGAAAACAACGTTATGTCCATGCCGTATGTTACAGAACTATTAAATGCAGGATTTACCCCTGAAAAAATTATTGCTAAGATCGCTGAAGATCTTGAAATAAGCGTAAAAGAAAAGTTGCCTGTTGAGTTTAAATGTCGCTGCAGTAAACAAAAAGTACTGGATATGCTTTCCGGTCTTAGTTTGGATGAATTAAGTGAAATGGAACAGGATGAAGAAACTGAAGTGCATTGTCAATTTTGTAATGAGATTTATAAGTTTAATACCGAAGAAATACGAGCCGTCAAAAATAAAATTTCGGACAACACTCTTGACTGAACGAACAAATGTTTGTATAATATTTTCAGATAGGGGGTAATCATATGGATATGGATAAAACTAAAGCTCTTGAAATTGCAATGCGTCAGATTGAGAAGGATTTTGGCAAGGGCTCGATTATGAAACTTGGCGAAGCAGGTGCCAAGATGAATATAGAAGCAATTCCTACCGGAGCTTTATCACTTGATATTGCGCTGGGCGTAGGTGGTATTCCGCGCGGACGTATAACTGAAATTTATGGACCCGAATCATCTGGTAAAACGACAGTTGCTTTACATATGATCGCAGAGGCACAAAAAATGGGTGGTTATGCAGCTTTCATTGATGCTGAGCATGCCCTTGACCCTGTATATGCACGTAAGCTAGGTGTTGATGTAGATAATCTGTTAATTTCGCAGCCGGATAATGGTGAACAGGCATTGGAAATAGCAGATGCCCTTGTACGTAGCGGCGCTATCGACATTATTGTTATAGACTCAGTTGCGGCACTTGTTCCACGCGCTGAAATTGAAGGTGAGATGGGTGATTCTCACGTAGGCTTACAGGCGCGATTAATGAGTCAGGCTCTGCGTAAATTAACGGGTATTATATCCAGGTCAAAAACAGCTACCATCTTTATTAACCAGATTCGCGAAAAAGTTGGTGTTATGTTTGGTAACCCTGAAACAACAACTGGTGGCCGTGCCCTTAAATTTTATTCTACTATAAGGCTTGATGTCAGACGTGTTGAAACATTAAAAAATGGTAATGAGATGATTGGCAGCCGCACAAGAGTTAAGGTTGTCAAAAATAAAATAGCTCCTCCATTCAGACAAGCGGAATTTGATATTATGTATGGTGAAGGTATTTCATTAGAAGGTTGTCTGGTTGACTTAGGTGTTGAATACGGCATTATCAATAAGAGTGGTGCTTGGTATTCCTACGGCGACGAAAGACTTGGCCAAGGCAAGGAAAACGTTAAAGAAATCTTGAAAAATAATGCCAAAATGGCTAAAGAACTTGATGAAAAGATACGCGCTATTGCAGTTTCGAAACCGGCGTCAGAAGAAGGTAGTGCCGAAAATGTTACGGAGAACAACGAAACAATTAACTAGTTATGAACAAGCTTATGATTATGCGTTGAACAGACTTTCTTATCGGGACTTTAGCGAAAATGAATTAAAACGTGTTTTGAACCAGCATGCTTGTCCACCAGAAATTGTTGATGCGGTTTTAGCTAAATTAAAAGAGTACTCGCTTGTTGATGATTTTAGATATGCGGAGAAGGTTTATTCTGCCTGGCTTGCCAAAAAGTTTTATGGTGCAAATCATTTGCGGCTGGAGCTTAGAAAAAAGAATGTTAAGGATGAATTTGCCGATAGAATTCTTTCAGTTTTTTCTGAAGATATGGAATTAGAGAGAGCAGTCGATGCTGTAAGAAGCTGGCAAAAGAAGAACAATAAAAAGTACTGTTTGGATCAGGCAGATGTTTTGGCAAAAATGTCCAGAGCATTAATGGCAAAGGGATTTAACGGCAATATAATAAGAAAAGCATTGAACAGGTTGGGCGGCGACTTTGCAGAGTAGTTTATCTTGACACTTTTTGCAAAAGCAGATAGAATAAAAATATCCAATCGTGTTAATGTTTATTTATGTTATTCACGAGGCGACATAGTTTTTGATGTTGCCTCATTTGTTTTTCTAAAAATAAAATTTGGAGGTGAAGATTATTTTTGAAATAATCGGAATATCCGTCGGGATGGGTCTTGTTGGAGGTATTGCCGGTTATTTAGTACGTAAGAATATTGCCGAAGGTAAGATTGCTACTGCTGAAGAAACCGCCGCACGCATCGTTCAAGAAGCCGAAAGAACCGGCGAAGCAAAAAAGAAAGAGACACTGCTGGAAGCAAAAGAAGAAATACATCGTCTGCGTTCTGAAGTTGAGCGTGAAAATAAAGAGCGCCGTTCTGAATTGCAACGTTTAGAACGTAGGTTGCTCCAAAAAGAAGAAAACCTTGACAAAAAGCTTGAATCGTATGAGAAAAAAGAGGAACATCTCATTGTTCAGGAAAATAAATTGCGAGTCAGTCAAGAAAAGGTAGACGATCTTTTTGACAAACAAACCGTCGAATTAGAGCGTATTTCTGGTTTGACTGCAGATGAAGCCAAAAAAGAATTGTTAAGCAGTGTCGAGACGGAAATTAAGCATGAAACTGCTGTTTTGATCAAAGATTTGGAACAACAAGCAAAAGAAGAAGCAGATAAAAAGGCAAGAGAAATTGTATCATTGGCTATTCAACGTTGTGCAGCTGATCATGTTGCTGAGACAACAGTTTCTGTTGTTGCGTTGCCTAATGATGAGATGAAAGGCCGTATAATTGGCCGTGAAGGCAGAAATATCCGAACACTTGAGACGTTGACCGGTATTGATTTGATTATTGATGATACACCGGAAGCCGTTATTATTTCTGGTTTTGATCCGGTTCGCCGTGAAGTTGCCAGAACAGCTTTGGAAAAACTCATCAATGACGGACGTATTCACCCTGCCCGTATTGAAGAAATGGTTGAAAAAGCTCAAAAAGAAGTAGAACAAAAAATCAAAGAAGCCGGCGAACAAGCTACATTTGAAACTGGTGTACACGGATTACATCCTGAACTCATCAAATTGCTTGGCAGACTGAAATATCGTACAAGTTACGGCCAGAACGTCCTGAATCATTCGATAGAAGTTGCTCATTTGGCTGGTATTATGGCTGCTGAGCTTGGCGTTGATGTTGTTTTGGCTAAGCGTGCTGGTCTGCTTCATGACATAGGTAAAGCCATTGACCATGAAATGGAAGGTTCCCATGTGGAAATCGGCGCTGATATTGCTAAAAAATATCGCGAAACCGAACAGATAATTAACTCGATTCAAGCTCATCATGGTGACGTAGAGCCAACATCTGTAGAGGCGGTTTTGGTTGCTGCTGCTGATGCGATTTCTGCTGCAAGACCTGGTGCACGCCGTGAAACTTTGGAAAGTTACTTAAAACGTTTAACTCGATTGGAAGAGATTTCCGAGTCCTTTGCTGGCGTTGAAAAATGTTTTGCTGTTCAGGCAGGTCGTGAAATCAGGATAATGGTTAAACCGGACCAAATAGATGATGCTGAATCAGTTTTACTTGCTCGTGATATTGCAAAGAAAATTGAGGCTGAGATGGAATATCCTGGTCAGATCAAGGTAATCATAATCCGTGAAACTCGTGCTGTTGATTATGCTAAATAAACTAAAGCTCCAACCATGTTATGGTTGGAGCTTTTTTATGTAAGTTGATCCTGAAATGGAGTATAATTATTAAAGGAAAGCTAACCAAAAGGTCTTAAGGACATAAAAAAAGAAACCAACCACCACTTGGCATTTGGTTTCATTTTTTACGATAGCAATTAAATTGCACGGTTGACTTTCCCGGAGCGTAGGCAACGAGTACAAACGTTAACACCACGAGTTGAGCCTTCGATAACTGCTCTTACGCGTTGGATATTTGGTTTCCAAGAACGTTTTGTATGTCTATTAGAGTGACTGACGTTAGAACCGGCCATCTCACCTTTGCCACAAATTTCACAAATGCATGCCATAGTCGCACCTCCTTTAAGTGTAAGGCAAATCCTCTTTATAAATTCAACAATAGTATGTTACCATAGACTGGTACTAAAATGCAAGAAAAAAAAAGGAAGTCCTGAATAGGTGGTGGTTTTATTGTGGTGGAATGAGCCTGTAACGGCCTTAAAAGGAATTGGCGCTAAAAAAGCGCTTGATTTAAAGAAGCTTGGTGTTGAAACAGTTGGCGATATATTGAACATGTATCCGCGTCTCAACAGTTATATCGATTATTCAAGATTTAAAAAGATAAGAGAGCTGGCAACAAATAATGAAAAGCAAATCTTTCTCTGTGAGATTGTGAATATTTCTGAAAAGTACTCTCACAAAGGCAAGAGATACTGTTTAGTTACTGTTCGTGATGAAACTGGTTATGCCGAAATTTATTTTTTTGCACAGCAAAGATTTATGGTTAAGAAGTTAAAAGTTGGTATGAAAGCAATTGCAACTGGTAAGGTAAAACCAGGCAGAACAGCCCGTATGGTTACAGAAGCTTTGCTGCAAACTGTGGACAATGATGATGAACGAGAAGGTTTTGGCATTTTGCCGGTATATAGCCTTGCGGGTTCTCTTACGCAAACTGATTTAAGAAGAGCCGTGAAACAGGCATTGTTTTTGGCAGAAGGATCACTGCCGGAATCTTTGCCTGAAAAGATTATTGAAGATCGTCAACTACTAGGTAGGCTAGAAGCGCTACAGAATATTCATTTTCCCAAAAACTTCAAAATTCTTGAGGAAGCAAAAAAAAGATTTATTTTTGAAGAGCTGTATTTATTACAGTGTGGGTTACTCTATTACCGAAACAAAATTAAGTCTGGCAAAAAAGGTATTAAACATGGAAATGATGGCTTGGAAGTCAACAAGATTCTGGCTTGTCTGCCTTTTGAAATGACAGCAGCCCAAAAAAAGGCCTGGCAGGAAATTTCACTAGATATGCAGGATGAAAGATCAATGCATAGATTGCTGCAAGGAGATGTTGGTTCTGGGAAAACTGTAATTTCGGCACTTGCATTGGCGAAGGCTGCTGAAAACGGTTATCAGGGATGCATCATGGTGCCTACAGAGATTTTGGCACAGCAGCATTTTCAAACCTTAAAAGCATTTATGGAACAAACTCCATTTCGTATAGAGCTTTTGAGCAGCAATGTAAAAGGCAATAAGCGTAAGGAAATATTAGCTGGTCTTGCCAGTGGCGATATTGACATTATTGTTGGCACACATGCATTGATTCAGGACGATGTAATTTTTAATGCATTGACACTGGTAATAACTGATGAACAGCATCGTTTTGGTGTAGAGCAAAGAGCTAAACTAGCTAATAAGTCAGAATTCTCTCCTGATGTATTAGTTATGACCGCTACGCCTATACCACGCACCTTGGCTCTGACCGTCTATGGTGATCTTGATGTATCGGTTATGAGGGGAATGCCGCCTGGCCGTAAGCCAATAGAAACTCTTTGCTTTACTAACGAAAAACGTCTTGAAATATATGCAGGCATGCTGAGAGAGGTTAAGAAAGGCCATCAGGCTTATGTTGTTTGCCCCCTGATAGAAGAATCGGAAGCCTTTGACGTCAATTCGGCAACAGAAGTCTATGAGGAACTCTCGAATGGTTATTTGCATGGAGTTTCATGCGGTTTGTTGCATGGCAGAATGAAAGAAAGCGAAAAAGAGAAGGTAATGCAAGGTTTTGTCAATGGCAGCATAGATGTTTTGGTTGCTACAACTGTTATTGAGGTTGGCG
>CAYRVN010000056.1:2581-9093 GCA_964427675.1 uncultured Acidaminococcales bacterium | reverse complement strand
AAAGTTTGTTTTACGTAAGTCAGCCTGGTAGAACCAGGAATTAGCAAGATTGGCGCTGCTAAAATCAGCGGAGTAGCCGTCTGCGTAATCGAAGGTTGCTTCTCTGATTTCTGCGGAACGAAAAGTGGCAAAGTCAATAATTGCATGGCTGAAGTTGGTTCGAAAGGCGGTAGCTCCAGAAAAATCAGCACGGGAAAAAGTTGCTTCTCTTAGATTGGCATGCGACAAATCGGCGCCTATTAGATTGGCCTTTTCAGCATAAACGTGCTTCATGTTGGCCTTGAATAATTTTGCGCCATTCAAAGAAGCATTTTCTAAAGCAGCTCCTTCTAAGTCAGAAAAACTCAGATCAGCTCCGGATAAGTCGGCCGATGTAAGGTTTGCGCTGTTCAACTGTGCGCCGACAAGGTCTCCTTGAGGACAATTGCCAGTAGCCAGAAGTTTATCCAGATCAGCTTGATTGTAAGCTAAAGCAGGCATTGTATTGAGTAACAAAACTAAGGATAAAGCAAATATTTTTTTACCCATGATCAGTTCCTCCTATCTGCCAGCTCAGTAAGAAACTCCTGCGATTTGTCAGGTAATTTATCAATAATTTTCCAAGGATTATGTTTCGCGAGCTCTTCAGCACTGTAAGAAGAGCCTGCCAGAACAATAAGCGAGCGGGCACCAATGGCATTAGCACATTTAATATCATTTGGCGTATCGCCTATGATGGTGACTTCTTCCGGCTTAATGGCTGGATTTTTTACATAGATTTTTTGGAATGCGGCTTGGGCGAGAATCGTACGATCTTCACTTAATTCACCAAAAGCACTCAGACTATAGTCAAAGTAGGTTTCGATGCCATAGTGCCTGAGCTTCATGTGTGCAGCATGACCAACATTTCCTGTAAGAAGAGCCGAAGTGTAACCAGTTTCATTTTGGTTGAGATAGGTCAAAACGTTTTTAACATTTGGCAGCAGACGGCCTTGGTGTGATTGCAAAAATTCCGGTAATAATCTGTAGTAGAGAATCAAAAGACCTGCGGCATCGGATGCTTGGCAGCTGCCTTTTATATCAGTAATAGCTGTTTTGATGATGTGAGAATCCGTACAACCAGCCAGTTCATGAGAAAAAGTAAAATCGCTGCAGTTATAACGGATACGTATAGCTTCTTTGAGGGCATCTATACCGGCACGAGCAGATAGAAGCAAAGTGCCGTCGATGTCCCAAAACAAATATTTCATTTGTTCCTCCAGAGAACGTGATAAGTGTTCTTAATAATTGTTTTTTGGACCCATGACTATTTTCAGTAGCTTTTTACCAGCATTTCTGGCACGATGCATTGGTTTTATCTGAGATTTGCGTCTTGGCTTCATATCGTTTTGGGAACCGAAATCGCCACGTTGCAGAAAAGTGATTTTGGATTTATCCGGGGAAAATTGTTTTTTAAGAAATCCTGCCAGTCGGTCAGGATCTGCGTCATCTTTACAGGTAAAAATATCAACTGCGGCAAAGCCCAGTTCGGGATAAACGTGCAGATTGATATGACCGCGTTTGCAAGGAATGCTGAAGGAGTATTCACCATTATCATCAGCGTTATAGCAGATAGTATAGGCACCAATTTTATAATCATCTATTGCTTTTTGCAGAATTGATTCTACCTTTTTGCAGTCGGATAAAATTTCATCTTTGCAGCTGTACATATCTATAGCAATTTGAGCACCTTTAAATTTCACTGAAAAGCTCCTTCCAAATAATAAAAATATTACTGTAATAATACTTAATGTTCGCTATATTATAGCGTATTGGCTGTGGAATGTCAAAATGATGGCGGAAGTATGCTATAATAAAGAACATAGGTTCGGTGATGGCGGTGAGGATATGGATGAACTGGAAGCAACGATTGAAAATATAGTATTTCAGGCTGAAGATGGCAAATTTTCAGTCTTTCGTGTTCGCGGCGGAAAGATGGAAAGAATCTCAGTTGTCTACAAAGGCATGCCGCCTTTTGTGGGGGAACAAGTAAGGTTGTTTGGTAAATGGACTGAACATCCTAAGTTTGGCCGGCAATTTCAAGCAACTGTTTGCCAGACACTGCAGACTTCATCAGCGGCGGGTATTGAGAGATTCTTAGGATCAGGTGCCGTACGTGGCGTTGGCAGAGCAATGGCAGCCAGGATAGTTGAAATGTTCGGTGAGGATACACTGAAAATAATTGGCGAGCAATCATATCGTTTAACAGAAGTGTCCGGCATTGGTAAAAAGAAAGCAGATACTATTGCTGCGTCTTATGCGGAACTTTCGGATATGAAAGAACTGATGCTGTTTTTGGAAGAACATGGCTTAAGTTCTAATTATGCCGCCAAGATACAGGCCAGATATGGCAATACTGCGCTAAAAAGAATAGAGGACAATCCATATTGCTTGGCTAATGATGTTGTCGGCATAGGCTTTCGAACTGCTGATAGACTGGCTATGTCTATGGGACTGCGGCCAGAGAACGAAAGCAGGATAAAGGCTGGAATTGAATTCGCGCTGCTGCAGACAGCTTCTGCCGGTCATACTTGTTTGCCGGAAGACAAATTGCTTGCGGAAACAGCACGGCTGTTACAAGTTGCTTACGCTGAGGTATATGAAGTTTATAAAAAACTGATTAAGGATGACTTATTGCGGACAGAAGAATTTGCCGGTACGCGTCTGGTCTACCCGGAGTACCTTTATCGTGCAGAGATTGGTGTTGCCAGACGTCTCTTGTATTTGCGTGATAAGGTGAACAGGATATGGCAGGTCGATTATCAGTCCATTATTGCAAACTGGGAACAAGAGACAGGTCTTAAATTAGCAGAAGCACAGATAGAAGCAATCAGTGCTTCGGTGGAACACGGCATCTTTATTCTTACAGGCGGACCGGGAACTGGTAAAACGACTGTTGTCAAAGGTATTTTAGCTGTGTTGGAAAAAGCTGGCTGCAAAATTTTACTGGCAGCTCCAACGGGGCGGGCTGCCAGAAGGCTTGCTGAATCAGCCGGACATCCAGCATCTACTGTGCATAGAATGCTTGAGTATACACCAAACGGGGAAACTTACTTTTTTGGCCGCAACGAGGAGAATCCGTTGGAAGCAGATGCCATTATTGTTGATGAGGCCTCTATGCTGGATATTACACTTGCCCATAATCTTCTTAAAGCCGTGTCGGTAGGTTGCAGGCTAATTCTTGTAGGTGACGTTGACCAGCTTCCTTCAGTTGGACCAGGAACCGTTCTCAAGGATATTATTCGCAGTAAAATGATGCCGGTAGTACGTTTGAACAGCATTTTTCGTCAGGCGGCTCTAAGCCCCATCGTTTTAAATGCGCATCGAATCAACAAAGGTTTACAGCCGGAGTGCGATGTATGTAATGATTTTTGCTTTACGGAAATCAACGATGAAACGGCAGCAGCAGAATATATAGTCGATAACTATGTTAGAATAACAGCTAGTGATGGTTGGGAAGGTGTACAGGTCCTTTCCCCAATGCATAAGAACCCCTGCGGTGTTATGAATTTGAATAAGCTGTTGCAAGAAAGAATGAACCCTTCAGCTCTGGGAAAGACAGAAATAATGTCACCTAATGGGTTGTTAAGAACAGGGGACAAAGTTATGCAGATTCGCAACAACTATGAAAAGGACGTTTTTAATGGTGACATAGGCAGGATTGACAGGATTAACGGAACCACTGTCAGCGTTCTTTTCCCTGAAAGGCCGGAAGGTGAAAGAGTCGATTACGCACAGAGCGAATTGGATGAATTACAATTGGCTTACGCTATGAGCGTTCACAAAGCGCAGGGCAGTGAATATGCTTCAATCATAATGCCTCTTGTCCCTAGCCATTTTATGTTGTTACAGCGCAATTTGTTCTATACTGGCGTAACGCGCGCTAAAAAAAGAGTAATACTTGTTGGCAGTCGTGCTGCTGTAAACACAGCCGTCAGCAAGGATGACATGAGGAAGCGCTATTCCCTGCTTGCCGAACGGATGCAGGAAGAAAGCAATCTGATTTAAAAGTTTAGAGGCGAAGTGAAGTGCCAGATTTTTGGCAACTACTTATAGATATTTTTTTCCCGGCTGTTTGCATTCAATGCAAACAGCGAATTTACGAAGGCTTGTTGTGTCCTGCATGCAGAAAAAAACTCGAAGATTGCAGGTTGTTACAGCCTAAAGCCTATTGCTGCAAGGATATTGATGGTATATGTTTATTGTATCGTTATGATGCAGGCGTAAAGAAAGCACTGCACGATGTGAAATTTCGAGGAAAGAAAAGATTGGTTGCTGGTATGGCTGAGGAAATGAGCATACTGGAATCGCCGAAACGCATTTGCAGTTTGTGGCATTTGGCAGAAAAAATTCTTGTTGTTCCGATACCGACAGATAGAGAGCGTGTCAAGCGGCGTGGCTATGATGTGCCGTATGGGATTTTCAACAAATGGTCGCTAAAGCAAGGTTTTACCTGGTACGAGGCATTAGAAAGAATTCGCCCGACAAGGCCTCAATACGGACTTGACCGAAGTGAACGCCGGAAAAATGTGCGCGGTTGTTTCGCTGCGAGCAAAGATATTCGTGGCAAGCAGGTTTTACTTGTTGACGATATCTTTACCAGTGGCGCTACCGCTCAAGAAGCTGCACACGTTCTGCATCAGCAGGGAGCAGACCATATTTGGATGATGGCCTTTGCCGGTGGCGGAGATGGTGGTAAATAAAAAACATTCCGTTTCCCTGATGGAAAGCGGAATGTTATTTTTTTGCAGATACGACTGATTTCAGAAATGCATGAACAACATCCGGATCAAAATCCAGCCCAGCTCTATCTTTTAATTCGCGGGTAGCATCTGTATGTGATTTCTGCCAGTGTTCGGTACAAGGGTTAAGTATGCGGTCGTAATGATTGGCTACGGCAATGATACGTGCACCCAAAGGAATGTTAACACCCTTTAATCGCTTGGGATACCCAGTTCCATCCCAATTTTCATGGTGACTAAGGATAATCTTCATGATATGGGAAAATTCTGGTATATTTTCCAGCATGCTAGCCCCAGCTAAACAATGATTCTTGTATGTTGAGAACTCACGAGTGCTTAGATACGGATATTTGCTCAAAATGGTGTTAGGGACCCCTAAATGCCCGATGTCATGCAGGAGTGCCGCAGTTTTTATGCACGCTACTTCGTCAAAGGGAAGGCCCATTTTGGCAGATATGCTTACGGAATAATTGCTTACCTGCTGGCTATGCAAATATAATGTTTTATTCTTTTGTTCCAAAATGGATAAGAAGAAATTGCATAGCTCCTTCGTCTTCCCATCGTTGGGAAATTCAAGGAACTGAGGAATGGTAAGCATGTCGATCCGTCCTTAACTAAATAAAGTAACCAAATACAGTATACTACAAAAACGACCAAAAGAAACGTCTTAGAGGCTAATGTCGCGAAAAAAATTTATGTTGAATCCCGTCTGCAACGGACCTGCTTGCCTGCTAAATTTTGATGTTATATTTTCCTTCCAATAATACTCAAAAAGCAGTGGAATTAAAGCATATTTTTCTTGCTATTTCGACAACTTAAAATTATAATAGGCCAAGAGATACAACTCAGGTCTGTGGTTGCAAGTCGATGCCAGTTGCAGGCGAAACGATCCACGTAAGCAATCAAAGTATTGTGAGCACGGTGCAGCTTAGAAGTAAGTCCTGCCGCGAAAAGCGAGAGGGGTAGTAGTGGGGAGCGAGAACGCTTATGAGCGAAACTTCCTGCAGGCGAGTGTGGGGGCGAAAACCAGGTCAGCTGAGTTGTTTTCTTTTATATCGTATTTTTAAGCAATACCTTTAAATGATATTCATGTATACATTTAAAAGGTATTGTTTTTTTTCTTAGATGCCTTATAATAATAGAAGTTTTAGGAATAAATATTAATCGAGGGGGTATTTTTGTGAAAAAGAAATTCCAGGTTATTTTTATGTGCATGTTTGTCTTTGCCTTATTAGTTGCAGGTTGCGGCGGCAGCAAGGCAAAAAAAGAATTAATCGTCGGAACAGAGCCAGCATTTGCACCTTTTGAGTTCCAAAAAGAAAATTCCAAAGATTTTGTTGGTTTTGATATGGATCTCATCAGAGCTATTGCAAAACAAATGGGTTATGAAAAATGTACCATTTTAGGTATGGGCTTTGATGCTTTGATTCCGGCCCTTGATGCTAAAAATATTGATGTTGCTATTGCCGGTATGACCATAACAGATGAACGTGCAAAAAAGGTTAATTTCTCCAAACCTTACTATAAATCAGGTCTCGCTATAGTAGTTAACAAAGATAATAATACTATTAATGATGTTGCTGATCTCAAAGGCAAGAGAATTGCAGTACAAATTGGTACTACCGGTGCCATGGAAGCTGAAAAAATTGAAGGAGCTAAGATTACTTCCTTCAATACTAACGGTGAGGCCTGTCTTGAATTAAAAAATAAAGCTGTTGATGCGGTAATCGGTGATTTGCCAGTTGAAGCATA
>CAYRVN010000056.1:0-2481 GCA_964427675.1 uncultured Acidaminococcales bacterium | reverse complement strand
AATACGACAAAATTTATAAAACTTGGTTTGGCGAACAAGTAAAATAATCAAGTTATTTTCAAAACCGGAGTACATCGCAGCGTTTTGCCAGGATGTGCTCCGATTTTATTTACTGTCTTATTTGTTTTTCAATTGATATCTTTTTTTGAAAGTTGGTGTTTGCGTGGATTTGAATTTTGAAATTATACAAAATGCAATTCCTCTACTTTTGCAGGGAGCCGGGATTACCATACAGATTACGGCCTTGAGCGTTGGACTTGGTCTTTTGATAGGTATGATTGTTGGTGTTGCCCGCCTGGCTTCAATTAAAATTGTAAAATATCTTGCTAACATATATGTGGACTTCATTCGTGGCACACCTCTGTTGGTACAGATTTTTCTTGTTTATTTTGCGTTGCCGATATTGACTGGCTCACGCATTGATCCATTTATTGCGGCCATCGCTGCTTGTTCGATAAACAGCGGTGCCTACATTGCCGAGATATTTCGCGGTGGTATCCAATCAATTGACATTGGACAGACGGAAGCAGGCCGTTCACTCGGCTTGAGCTGGTACCAGACGATGCGTTATGTAATCATGCCCCAGGCCTTTAAAAGAATTATTCCGCCTCTGGGTAATGAGTTCATTGCCATGCTCAAAGACTCTTCGTTGGTCTCTGTTATAGGGTTTGAGGAACTGACCAGAAGAGGTCAGCTGATTATCGCACGTACTTATGCTTCCTTTGAAATTTGGCTTGCTGTTGCCTTTATTTATCTGATAATGACATTTACAATTTCACGCTTCGTGGCATATTTGGAGCGGAGGTACCAGACGAAATGATTAAGATTAGTAATTTACATAAAAGTTTTGGCACTTTGGAAGTTCTGCAGGGAATTGACCTGGAAATCGCTGAAAGAGAAGTAGTCGTAATAATTGGGCCTTCCGGTTCCGGTAAGAGTACGCTTTTGCGCTGCATCAATTATCTGGAGGAACCTACTTCGGGAACCATTACTGTTGATGGCATTGAGTTAAGCGGTGAAGCTAATATCAACGCCATTCGACGTGAAGTAGGCATGGTTTTTCAACGCTTTAATCTGTTTCCGCATATGACGGTAATGGAGAATCTTTTGCTGGCACCAATGAAAGTACGTAATCTGACGAAAGCAGAAGCTGAAAAAAATGCTCTTGCCCTTTTGAAAAAGGTAGGCCTGGAAAGCAAAGCAAATGCTTATCCGGAACAGCTTTCCGGCGGACAGCAACAAAGGGTGGCTATTGCTCGTGCTTTGGCCATGAAACCAAAGGCACTTTTATTTGATGAACCTACTTCCGCATTGGATCCGGAAATGATTAAAGAGGTTCTCGATGTCATGAAAGACCTTGCTCAGGAAGGTATGACTATGGTTGTTGTAACTCACGAGATGGGTTTTGCACGTGAAGTTGGCGACAGAGTTATTTTTGTTGATGGCGGCAAAATAGTTGAACAAGGTGCGCCTGAAGCCATTTTTTCCTGCGCGAAAGAAGACCGTACAAAGAGCTTTTTGTCAAAAATTCTTTGATTGCCACATTGTTTCAATTGTTTCATATTTAAATCTCTCAAAGCCTGAATTTGCGGTAAATAGGCCTTTTCCTTTATTTCGAGAAGGAATAAGCGAACTGATGGCGAATCTATAAAACAAGAAATAAACAAAGCGATTTTGGCTTTGTTTTATAGAAGGAGGTTTTGACTATGACAGTAAATGTACGTGGCAAAAACATCGATGTTACACCAGCATTAAAAGATTATATTGAGAAGAAAGTTTTAAAAGTAACAAGACAATTTAAAAATATTGGTGATATTTCTGTACTTATGAGAGTAGAGAAAGGCGATAGCATTAAGGGCGAACGCGTCGGTGATTGTGTTGTTGAGATTTCTTTCCCAGCAGGGGGCGTAAACTTCAGAGCGCAGGAAATAACCAAGGATATGTATTCTTCAGTTGATCTGGTAATTGAAAAAATTGAACGCCAGATTCACAAATATAAAACAAAATTGATGAGAGGCAGATACAATAATTTCCGTGAGGAAGCTCCGGTTATATCTGCTGTTCCAGCTGAAGAACCAGAATTTAAAGTTGTAAGAAATAAACGCTTCATCATGCGTCCAATGGGTGTGGAAGAAGCAATCATGCAAATGAACCTTTTGAATCATGATTTCTTCGTATTTTTTGATGAAGAACTCGAGGCCGTGAATGTTGTGTATCGTCGTAAAGATGGCGATTATGGTTTGCTGTCTCCTGAATTGAAATAAGTTCATGAAAATGTTACAAAAACCCGGGATGTAAATCCCGGGTTTTTTGACTTTTACTGCCTGTTCTGTTAAAATTTACTATTGAGCATAGGCGGATTTAGTGCGAAAAATGAGGAGTGATTGTGTTGCTCGAAAGTTTAATGAAAAAAATTTTCGGTGATCCGAACGAGAAGGAATTAAAGAAAGTTCAAGTATATGTTGATGCAGTAAATGCTTT
>CAYRVN010000055.1:0-9185 GCA_964427675.1 uncultured Acidaminococcales bacterium | reverse complement strand
ACAATGTGAACGATGATTTAGGCGAGCTGGTCAGCAAGTATGCGATTGAAAATTTTAAGAGCGGACTTAACTGCGCGGAAAGTGTCCTGGAAGCTTTGATTCGTGCTGGTGTCTTACCTATAGCAAAAGAAACGGTGGCTATGTGCACTGGCTTTGGCGGCGGTATCGGGCTTTACGGTGCTACCTGCGGAGCTCTTTCCGCAGCGGTCTTAGCTAATAGCGCTGTCTATGGCCGTAAGGATCCTTATGCTGTCGATGCTGCCGTACGAGGCTCAGAAATTGCCGATAAATATTATCGCCGCTATAACGCGTTGGTTAGGGATTTCGTGGAGAGAAATGGCTGCACTTCCTGTGAGGGCATTAGCAGCAAATATGATGACTGGGAGGGTAAGGACAGAAAAATTTATTGCATGAAGATGATTGGTGAGACAGCGAAACTAGCTTACCATTATCTGCAAATGCCGCAGGAAGAAGCTTTCAGCCTGCCTTACGGCAAAAATATGAGGAATATGAAATAAGCGCTGATTACTAAGTAGAATTTTATTGTAAAAATAGCTCCAGGAGTTCGTTTGAAGACCTGGAGCTATTATGCATTAGCAGTTAATATTATTGATTTAAATTTGTTTTAATCACTATATTTTTTAGCATTATGGTAAATTTCTGCAATTTCGGCTTTGGAAGATAGTTTTTCTAAAGCATAAGCAATGATGATGATACCGGGGATATTGATGAGTAAACGTGTTACCGCAAACGGAGCTCCTAAAGAAGTAAGTTCAAAAAGAAACATGGGGATTTTGGTTGTTGACCAGGCACCAATGAAAATAAGAATGTTGCTGAATTTTGCACCTTTTTTCATTAAGACTGCGGCAACTGGAAAAGCGCCATACAGAGGACCGCTGGCGGCTGAGCCAAGGAAAAAAGAAAGCAAGATACCTTTGAAGCCGGAATCAGGACCTAAATGTTTTACCATGGTTTCTTTGGGAATCCAGACATCAAGCAGACCAAGTAAGATGAAGATGGGAGGGATCACTAGCAGCATTTCTTTAAACGAATAAGCTGTAATTGTTAATACTTTGAGACCAAGCGCATAGTTGTAAATCAGCAAAAGAATAAACAGAGAACTTATCGAGATGAATGCCTTGTATCTTAAAAATATATTTTTCATAGATTTGGTACCACCATTCCGATAGTATATGCTACTAAAAATGAGAAAAGAAAAGCAAAAGCATTCCTGTAAATTGCGAGTTTTAACCCGAAATATTTTTGTTCAATTGGCAGGGTAACGATTCCGACCATCATGAGGGTGGAGATAAAAGCACCCAACTGCATGTAGCCTGCGCCGCCTTGCAGCAATAAGGCGGCTGTCGGAAAAGCTACAAAACCAGGAATCAAGGTAACCGCACCTATGAGAGCCGCCAATATTACTCCTGTCCAACCCGACTCGCTCCCTATAACCTGAGCGATAAAAGTAGGTTCGACGACGGCCAGCAGGAAACTAACCAGTGCAATAACAACAAGGAATTCCGGCAGGATGTTTTCAAAAGCTTTCCAAGCTTTTTTCAAAGCTTGTTTTGTTTTCGTCTTATTTCTGAAAAATGAAATACCTAGGAGTGTAAGAGCAATAATGTATAACGCATAATCCATGTTTAGCGCACCTCTTAGAATAAATTTGTAGTATAATAATATAGCCGTTATTGACATATGTCAATAACGGCTATATTATTATACGTAATAAACATTAAATTTATAAGAAATAAAATAATTAGACAGGAGGCGAAGGAAATGGTTAGGCCAAGAAAGTGCAGAAGAGTCTGCGGTCTGCCGGGAATCAATAGCTTTGGGCCTTTGGATGCTGAGGAAAGAGGAATATTGCCTGTCAGTATGACTGTAGAAGAATATGAAACAATCAGATTGATTGATCTGGATAGCAAAACTCAGCAGGAATGTGCCGAAGTAATGGGTGTGGCAAGGACTACCGTACAAAGTATTTATGACAGCGCCAGAAAAAAGCTTGCCGATGCTTTGGTCAACGGTAAGCAACTTCGTATTGAAGGCGGCAATTATGAATTATGCGGTGAACACCACGGCCGCTGCAACCACTGGCAGGAATGCCCGAAAAGAGGAATTGGTGCCTTTGAGCCAAGAAGATGTCAGAAAAGAAATATGGGAGGTCAAACAGATGAAAATTGCATTACCTGTAAATGAAGACAAATCAACAGTATGTATTTCTTTCGGCAGAACGCCGTTATTTCTGTTAGTAGATACTGAAACAGGAGCAAAAGAATATCTGGACAACAGCGCGGCTGCAAGCCAAGGTGGCGCAGGCATTAAAGCAGCACAGATTCTTGTCGATAATGGCGTTGGTGCATTATTGACGCCGCGTTGCGGCGAGAATGCAGCCTCTGTTTTTCAAGCAGCAGATGTTTCGCTTTACAAAACGGTCGGGGATTCCGTGGAAGAAAATTTGGCGGCTTTTAAGGCTGGTAAACTAGCAGAATTGAGTGAGATTCATTCCGGGTTCCATAATCATGGAGGAAAGTAAAATGAAGATAGCAGTGCTCAGCGGTAAGGGCGGCACTGGTAAGACTTTGGTTTCGGTCAACTTAGCCGCGGTCGCTGATAAAGCAGCATATATTGACTGCGATGTGGAAGAACCTAATGGTCATTTGTTTTTTAAGCCGCAAGCAGTTAAAAGCTTGGAGGTAACGGTCCCTGTTCCCCATGTTGATGAGCTCCTGTGTAATGCCTGTCGCATTTGTGTAGATTTTTGCAAATTCAATGCCTTGGCTTTTATTAAGAACAACCCGGTTTTGTTCACCGAGGTATGCCATTCCTGCGGTGGGTGCGTTAAACTTTGTCCGCAAAAAGCAATTACGGAAAGACCTAAAAAAGTTGGTCTGGTAAGTGAAGGTGTTTCCGGCAATGTTCGCGTTTATGGCGGCATTATGGAAACAGGTGAAAGTTCCGGTGTGCCCATCCTGCGGGAACTGTTCCGCCAGAGCAAAAAGGAAGAAAGTCTTAGCCTAATTGATTGCCCACCGGGCAGTTCTTGTATGGTTATGGAGAGTATCAAGGATGCTGATTACTGCGTGCTGGTTGCTGAACCAACTTTATTTGGTACGCACAACTTAAACATGGTGCATGAGCTTATGAAGGTTTTTAAAAAACCTTTTGGCGTAGTGCTCAATAAATGTGTTCCTGGTAAGAATCCTTCCGAGGAGTTTTGTCTTGAACATAATATTACCGTACTGGGCAAAATCTTTTTCGACCATAAACTGGGGGAATTAAATTCCAATGCCTACATTATTGTCGATGAAATACCTCAGTACAGAGAGTTGTTTGTTAGCCTTCTTCACAGGATTGAAGGGGAGGTAACACAATGAAGCAATTACTAATTCTCAGCGGTAAGGGTGGCACTGGTAAAACCACGATAGCAAGCGCCTTAATTAAGTTAGCCAATGCTCGGGCATTTGCTGACTGTGATGTGGATGCCCCAAACTTGCATTTAATTATGAATCAGATGGGGGAACCTATTCGATCTGATTATTATGGTCTGGACAAGGCAAGAATTAACGCGGAAAAATGCATAGGCTGCGGTATTTGCCAACAAAACTGTCGTTTTGATGCTATTTTGGAAAAGAACGGCGTATATGAAGTGGATTCTTTTGGCTGTGAAGGCTGCAGTGTTTGCGAAGCACTTTGTCCAGTAAAAGCAGTGGAAATGGTTCCTGTAATAGCAGGAGAGCTGATGCTCTATAAAAAAGATAAAGCAGTATTTTCTACTGCTCAGTTAAAAATGGGCAGCGGTACAACCGGTATGCTTGTAACCAGAGTAAAAAACCAGATGAGAGATGCCGCGGATCCACAGACCGAGCTAGCTATCATAGACGGCTCACCGGGAATAGGCTGTCCGGTCATTGCTTCATTAAGTGGTGTAGACATGGTACTGATTGTTGCGGAACCTTCTGTTTCAGGAATTAGTGATATGGAACGGATAGTAAAGACAGCACGCCAGTTCGGTGTCAAGATGGCTATCTGTGTAAATAAATACGATACCAATTTGAGCAATACCCAAAAAATTAAAGATTACTGTGGGAAAGAAAACATTTTCTTTGCAGGTATGGTTCCTTTTGATGAAAATGCAGGGAAAGCTATTAACAAAGGGCTTAGCGTGGTTGATATACCTTGTCCTGCCCAAGAAGCATTATCAGATTTGTATAGTACTACCATGAAATTGATTAAAAGCATTTGAGGTTATTTGAAATTATCGTTGAAAAAGGAGGCAAGTGATGTTAATAAAAGTTTTGTTAGAAAATAGGACTAGTTCTCCTGAATTTGGCTGTGAACATGGTTTAAGTCTTTATATTGAGACGCAAAAGCACAAGATATTGTTTGATATGGGTGCGAGCACCATTTTCTTAGAAAATGCCAAAAAAATGGGCGTCGATTTATCGCTTGTGGACATCGCAATTCTTTCTCATGGGCATTCGGATCATGGAGGTGGTTTGCCGGTCTTTTTGGATTTCAATAAAAGAGCAAAAATCTATGTTCATGAAAAAGCAGCCGAAGGACACTATGCTATTCGTAGCAATGATAAAATCGCTAAAATTGGTATCTCGCCACAGGTAATGGATGAAGCAAAAGTCGTTTGCACTAAAGGCGACTGGCAGGTGGATGATGGGATTTTACTTTTTTCAACTGTAGACAAGAAAAATCTTTGCTCCAAAGCCAATAATGTACTTCTGATCAGCCAGAACGATGAATATGTCAAAGATTCTTTTGAGCATGAACAAAATTTGCTTTTGATCGAAAATGGTAAAAAAATATTAGTTACAGGCTGTGCTCATCGCGGCATCGTTAACATTATGGAGAGAGCGATGGAATTGGCGGGAGGACCACTGGATACTGTTATCGGTGGTTTCCATTTATCAAATCCCAGTACGGGACAGTGTGAGTCTGACGAGCTTATTGCCGGTGTCGCAAAATATTTGAACTCCTATGAAACAAAATACTATACTTTCCATTGTACAGGCATGGAAGCCTATAAGAAATTAAAGTCGGCAATGGGCGATAAAATTTCCTATCTGGAAACAGGCAATAGCCTGATTCTATAGACGCAGTTAGTTTAAACTTTTATATAATTAAAAATGGAGGCAAAAAAATGATGAGAATTGCAGTAGCTAGTGAAGGTAAAAATGTAACGGAACATTTTGGACATTGTGAAGGATTTTTGATTTATGATGCTGAAAATGGTGCGATAATCAAAGAAGAAATGCTTCCAAATCCTGGCCATAGACCTGGTTTTTTGCCTAATTTTTTAGCTGACCGCGGTGTAAAGGTAATTATCAGCGGTGGTATGGGTGGCGGCGCCATTGACATCTTTAATGAAAGAGACGTAGAGGTAATTGTTGGTGCTTCTGGAGCTGCCAGAAATGCTGTTGAAAGCTATTTAAAAGGCGAACTTGTGACTACCGGTTCTGTTTGCCATGAGCATATGCACCATGATGAGTGTGGAGAATAAAAAACAATAAGTTTTTTAAAATATTGCATTTTATGTGCTAAAGGTGTATTATAAGCGTATAATCGTATAAGCGATTATACGCTTATAATTTTTTAAGGGAGAGAATTAATGATGGACAATTTGGAAGCCGTTTTAAAAGCACTATCTGACGAAACGCGCCTGAGAATAATCAACTTGCTGTATGAAGGTGAATTATGTGTTTGTGATGTGATGGTGGTTTTGCAGATTTCGCAAGCGAAGGCTTCCAGACATTTGATCTATCTCAAGAATGCGGGGCTTACCAAAGATCGTAAAGTTGCCCAATGGGCCTATTACTCTTTGACGAAAGACGAGAGTTTAAAGTTTATTGATAGTTTGGTTTATGATAATCTGCGAAAACTGAAAGTTTATAATACCGATTTAGATAACCTTAAGGAATGGCTGGTAAGGAAAAATAAGCCCTGTGAATGCAGTAAAGATTAAGAAAGCGAGCTGAAAAATAATGATAAAAACCATTTTCAATGCCTGTTGCTCTTGTGGAAGCAGCTGTTGTGAGCCTCAACAAGAAAAAAAGAAAGTCGTGATTGATTTTTTATATCTGGATTTGAGTGTCTGCGAACGCTGCCAAGGCACCGAAAGCAATCTCGATAGCGCTCTTAACGAGCTTTCGGCTGTTTTGCAAGCAGCTGGCTATCAAGTGGAGGTAAATAAAATCAACATTACGTCTCCTGAGCTCGCAGTAAAATATGAATTTTTAAGTTCACCAACCATACGCGTTAACGGCAGGGACATTGCGATGAAAGTAACCGAAACAGTCTGCAAGGATTGCGGTGACCTTTGCGGCAGCGATACAGTATGCCGTTCCTGGGTATATGAGGGCATTGAGCATTCTGAGCCGCCTAAGGCAATGATTGTTGAAGCGGTCTTGAAGGAAGTTTTTGACAGCGCAGAAAAGCCTGCAGCAAAAGAAGCTTACGCCTTGCCACAGAATTTAGCCGAGTTTTTTGCCGGTTTAGCACTTAAGAAGAAATAGACACAGAGATAGTTGTGATGGGAGAATTAAGTAAATGAAAAAAGAACAAGCAGAAGGCATTGGCTTTTTTGAAAAATATTTATCAATTTGGGTTCTTCTTTGTATGGCAATAGGAGTTTTGGTAGGTGTTTATTTGCCCGGAATTCCAAAACTTTTAAGCAGATTTGAATACGCCAACGTATCAATTCCTGTGGCTATTCTGATATGGTTAATGATATATCCAATGATGCTGAAGATTGATTTTGAAAGTATTAAACAGGTTGGGCAGAATCCACGGGGGCTGGTTGTAACCTGGATTACGAATTGGCTGATCAAACCATTCACCATGTATGGCATTGCGGCTTTCTTTCTCTATGTGGTATTTGGCAATATAATTCCAGCTGATCTTGCTAAAGAGTATTTGGCGGGAGCGGTTTTATTGGGGGCCGCACCATGCACGGCTATGGTTTTTGTCTGGAGCAATCTAACTAAGGGCAATCCAGCTTATACATTGGTGCAGGTAGCAACAAACGATTTGATTATTTTAGCGGCCTTTGTGCCGATTGTAGCATTTCTATTGGGCATCAATGATATTACAATACCTTGGACGACACTTTTCTTGTCAGTGGTTTTGTTTGTTGTAATACCTCTTACGGCTGGTTGGCTTTCCAGAAGAATAATAACAAAGAATAGAGGACGGGACTATTTCGAAAACACTTTCATAGCCAAATTTAATAATGTCACAGTTATTGGACTTTTGCTGACGTTAATCATAATATTTTCTTTCCAAGGGAAAACGATTGTAGATAACCCGATCAATATATTACTTATTGCCGTTCCGCTCACAATTCAGACGTTTTTGATTTTCTTTATTGCGTATGGCTGGTCTAAATTGTGGAAACTGCCTCACGATGTCGCAGCACCCGCGGGAATGATTGGTGCGTCGAATTTCTTTGAACTTGCCGTAGCAGTTGCCATCTCCTTATTCGGGTTACAATCAGGTGCAACGTTAGCGACTGTTGTAGGCGTATTAACCGAGGTGCCGGTAATGCTGACGCTTGTCAAGATTGCCAACAATACAAAAAAATGGTTTCCTGAAGCTAAATAATGAAAAACAAAGGAGCACTAAACCATGCATAAAAATAGACCGAAAGTCGCCTTCGTTTGCGTACACAATTCCTGCCGTTCACAAATGGCGGAAGCAATTGCCAAAATACTTGCCGCTGATGTATTTGAGGCGTATTCGGCAGGAACGGAAAAAGAAAATGAAATAAACCCAGTGGCTGTAGAGGTCATCAAAGAACTATATGCCGTTGATATGAACGCAACCCAGCATGTTAAGCTGCTGGAAGCATTACCCAGGATAGATATTCTTGTCACGATGGGCTGCAATGTTACCTGTCCGTATTTGCCCTGCCAACATCGCGAAGATTGGGGACTTGAAGATCCAAGCGGCAAAGATAAAGAGGCTTTTTTGCAAACAGCTGCACTGATCAAAGAAAAGGTGCTGGATTTGAAAAAACGCATTGAAAGTGGGCAACTGAAGTAAATTATTGCACAGGAACTAAGGAGATTAATTAATGAACATTTTTGATTTTTTAAACAATCAATTACTAAAAATGGAATGGCTTTCCAATCTGGTAAAGTTCTTAGTAGAAAATGTACTAGGCTTAAGTATGGCTGACAGATTAGGCGGCAGTCTGCACTTTTTCATCTATGATGTTATCAAGATTTTTATCTTACTGTCGTTTTTGATTTTTGTCATTTCTTATGTCCAAAGCTACTTTCCTCCGGAACGGACGAAAAAGATTTTGGGCAGGTTTAATGGTTTTTCCGGTAACGTTTTGGGAGCGCTTCTAGGTACTGTAACACCTTTTTGTTCCTGCTCTTCCATTCCGCTTTTCATCGGCTTTACGAGTGCTGGTTTGCCGCTGAGCGTCACTTTTTCTTTCCTGATATCTTCACCTTTGGTGGACATTGCTTCGGTAATCTTACTTGCCAGCATTTTTAACTGGAAAATAGCGATTGCCTATGTAGTCGTTGGGTTAGTCCTTGCAGTAATTGGCGGCACTATCATCGGAAAAATGGAAATGGAAAAATATGTTGAACCTTTTGTTTACGGTAATAAACCGGTAGGCGTTGAGTACGAGCCGGAAGAACTGACCAGAAAAGAACGTATAGACTACGCAATAGAGCAAGCGCTGGCAATCATAACAAGGGTATGGCGCTATGTTCTGCTTGGAGTTGGCATAGGAGCTTTAATTCATAATTGGATTCCGGAAACTATTATTTCTGCCGTCCTTGGACAGGATAAATGGTACTCGGTTCTGGTCGCGACGCTTGTCGGTGTGCCGATGTACGCGGATATTTTTGGTACTCTGCCGATTGCGGAAGCACTTGTAGGTAAAGGTGTTGGCCTTGGTACTGCGTTGTCCTTCATGATGGGTGTAACGGCTCTCTCTCTTCCGTCGATGATCATGTTAGAAAAAGTTGTCAAAACTAAGTTGTTAGGTACCTTTGTAGGAATCGTAACTTTAGGTATAATTATTATAGGGTATATGTTCAACGCTTTTACATATTTGTTCTTGTGAATGGATACGGCTAGCCGAGAAAAGAGTTATATGCCTGGAAAGGTAAATCACTATGGAAAACAAGAAAAAATTGTTTAGGATA
>CAYRVN010000054.1:8608-9754 GCA_964427675.1 uncultured Acidaminococcales bacterium | reverse complement strand
ATTCCTATTTTTGCCTGCTCAATTTTGCGTGGTTTTGTTGATACTTTAGGCTATACGGCAATGACCATGCGTATCTTTTTGTTAATACTGCCTTTGAACATTGCATTTAACTATCTTTTGATCTTTGGCAAATTCGGCTTTCCTCGTCTCGGCGGCGTTGGTGCCGGTTACGCGACATCTTTGTCTTACTGGCTGGTCTGCCTTTTCTTTCTTTTTGTCATTAATAGAATTGATGTCCTGCGTTCTTACCAGGTTTTTTCTACGGGGCATCAGGTTTCCTTTAAGTTGCTGAAAGAACATTTACATATCGGCGTACCTATAGGCATTTCGATTTTTTTTGAAACGAGTATTTTTGGCGTTGTAGCAATCTTTATGGCGAAATTCGGGACGATTGCCATTGCCGCACATCAGGCAGCTATTAATTTCACCAGCCTGTTGTATATGCTGCCGTTAAGTTTTTCTTTGGCACTGACCATTCTTGTCGGTATCAAAGTGGGAGCTAAAGAATACAAGGAAGCAGCTGCTTACGGGCGTATCGGCATTATGACCAATCTGACATTGGCACTTTTCTTTGTTCTTTTATTGGCTTTTGGCAGAGAATACGTAGCGATGCTTTACAGCCAGGATCAGGGAATTATTAAGCTCGCCGGAGAATTTCTCTTTTATGCGGCGTTCTTTCAACTCCTTGATGGTACTGCCACACCGATACAGGGAATCTTGCGTGGTTATAAGGATGTCAAAGCGACTTTCTATGCTTCACTCTTTGCTTATTGGGGTATTTGTCTGCCGCTAGGGTACATACTGGATGTTTATCTTGGACATGGCCCTTATTCCTATTGGCAGAGCCTTATAACCGGTATCTTTTTTTCGGCGGCCTTTCTTTTAATCAGGTTGCGCAGTATGCAGCGTAAATATAAAGAATAGTTTTTAAAATATAATATTTTAGCTAATAGTAAAAGTCCGGCTGACAGAAAAACTGTCAGCCGGACTTTTTTATGAGAATCATTAAAACTTGGAACAGGGGTATACCGTGTTCGCTAATAAAGGCGAGGACTAATATAGGCAAGGTTCAAAGAGTTCCTCGCACCTCTCACTATCGGCGATGGTTAAAGTGCTCCTCTGGCCGCTTCCACACGCGACTATGCG
>CAYRVN010000054.1:0-8508 GCA_964427675.1 uncultured Acidaminococcales bacterium | reverse complement strand
CACTATCGGCGATGGTTAAAGTGCTCCTCTGGCCGCTTCCACACGCGACTATGCGGCTGCAAGCAGCCGGTCGCTGATGTGCAGCAGGCCCGTCGTATCTTTAACCCTTGTCCTAAAGATTTTCAAATGTTTTGGCGCGAATTGAAATGAACTGTATGCTTTTTTGCAAAAAACATACTTGAGTTATAAAAGGTTGATTTATATTACAAAAAGTGTTGACAAGGGTTTTGAAAATGTGTATAGTTACAACAATATCTATAATTCATATATGATTAATATGAAATGAGGGGCGCAGTCATGCAGCAGCAATTAAAACGAGCAGTTCTTTTTAGACAAAAGAATGGGAGAAGTGAGCGATGTCCCTTTTCTTTATAAGTAGAAGTCTTAGACAAAGATAATATAAAGAAATGAGGAATATCAATGCAAATAAAGAAAATAATAGCGGTTTTGGGAATAGGGCTTCTGGCAGCAGGTGTTTTAGCCGGCTGCGGCAGTAATACGGACAAAACAGAGAAAAAGGCTAATGTCAAAAAAGTTAAAGTCGCATATGCCCAAAATTCCAAACCAATTAATTACACTGATGAAAATGGTAAACCGGCAGGTCATGATGTTGAGATCATGAAATTAGTAGATGGTCTGCTCCCACAATATGAATTTGAATTTATTCCAACGACTGACGATGATTTGCTGCTCGGCGTCGAGCAAGGTAAATACGATGTTGGCATTAAAAATACCTTCTATACCGAAGCCCGTGCTAAAAAATATATTTACCCCAAGGAATTTTTAGGACTCAGCAGTTTTGGGCTTGTGTTGCGCAAAGATGATGCGAATATCAAAACACTTGCTGATTTTGCAAAAGCAGGTAAGACTTTGGCTCCGATTGCGGCTAATAACGCACAATACACAGTTATTGAAGAATTTAACCAAAAGAATCCTGATAACAAGGTTAAGCTGGAAGCCGGAGATGCCTTTACCGTTAATGTTATTGAGTATGTCAGTGAAGGACGCTCTGATGGCGGTGCAATTATTGAAGGACAGTATGACCAAAAAGTACGCAGTGCCACTGGACCTTATTACGGCCTGAACGATAAGCTGGTTTACAATGAAGTTGATGTCATAAAAACCTGGCCGTTATTTAATAAGAAGCAACAGGAATTGGCTGATGCCTACGACGGCGCCATTAAACAATTGAAGGCTGAGAAAAAGACCAACGAGCTCAGTAAACAATTCTATGGCAGAGACTTATATGAGGTGCTGGCTAGGGTAAGCCGGTAGGGCCTGCAGAGGAGGAACTTAAAGTGCTGAAATTTGACTTCTTTTACTTGCTGGAGCAAATACCCAAGTTGGTTCCTTATCTGGATGTAACTTTTCTTGTTTTAATCCTGACTTTGTTTTTTGGAACAATCCTGGGGTTTGTTCTGGCAATCTGGAAACTTGGCAAAAACCTCATTCTTCGCAAGCTGGCTTATGCCTTTACGACCGCCATGCGCTGCACACCGTCGATCGTTTTGCTGTTTTTGGTTTACTATGGTTTGCCGGCGCTTGCCTCAATACTCGCTTTTGATTTGAATGATTTAAGTAAGATATTTTTTGTTGTGACAGCTTTTTCACTTTCCTTCGGCAATGTAATGTCAGAAATTATCAGATCTTCATATCTGGCGGTAGAAAAAGGGCAGTATGAGGCGGCAGTGAGTGTAGGACTGACAAGGTTTAATGCTTTCAGAAGAATTATCCTGCCGCAGGCGGCGGTAGTTGCTTTGCCTAATATTATCAATTCCATCCTGACGCTGCTGAAGGAAGGTTCGCTGGCTTACACGATAGGTCTTATAGATGTGATGGGGAAGGCCAATCTTTTGATAGCTATGAATTATGAGGCACATGCCCTTGAAACCTTGCTGGCTCTTTCCTTTATCTATTGGTCGATTTCCATCACTATTGAAAAAGCAAATGGACTGCTTGAACAAAAATTAAGCAAAGGGAGAACGTTTATTAAGACGGTCTAAGGTACAACGAAGATGCAGACACTAGACTTACATTTTATGTGGGAAGCGTTCTTTATTGCGCTATCAGGGGCTCCGATAACTTTGCTGATTACAGTTGTTGCTTTGCTGATAAGTATACCGGTAGGTTTTTTCTTTTCGCTGGTAAGATTAAACGGCACGCCTATACTGGATCAATTGTGCAGGATTTATATATCGTTTGTCAGAGGAACGCCCCTGATTATACAGATATTCTTAATTTACAATGTCATGCCGATTCTGGTAGAACGATTCCTGCGCAGCACGCACAGCACCATGAGTATTTTTGATGTGAATCCTATCTGGTATGCTTTTATAGTTTTTTCCCTGCATACAATAGCAATTTTGACGGAAGTATTTCGCTCAGCGCTGAAAACAGTTCAAAAGAGCCAGCTGGAAGCTGCACACTCGGTGGGGTTATCAACTTTCGCGGCTTACAGGCGTATCATCATTCCGCAAGCGCTGGTGACTGCGTTGCCTAATCTGTGTAATACGACTACCAATCTAATTAAGAACACATCACTTTGTTATGCGTTGTCTTTGCGGGAAATAACTTTACGGGCCAAAGTTGCCGCGAATCCTGGTTATAACTATATAGAAGCTTATATTGATATATTTTTGGTTTACCTTATTATTTGCAGCCTTGTTGAATATGGCTTCAAAAAGTATGAAAAAAAGTTAAAAGCTTATCAGTGCATAAATGCTTGATCTGCGGAAAGGACTATTATGCTTGAGGTTAGAGAGATTAGAAAAGCATTTGGCAATCAGGAAGTATTAAGCGGAATTAGTTTTTCCATCGAAAAAGGCGACGTTGCGGTCATCCTGGGCCCAAGTGGTTCCGGCAAAACGACGCTGCTGCGCTGCCTTGAGTTCTTTGAACAGGCTGATTCAGGTGAAGTATTGTTTGATGATATTGATGTAGATCTGCGAAATGTTACTAAAGAGCAGATCAAGGCTATTCGCCAAAAAACGGCCTTCGTTTTTCAAAATTATAATCTTTTTAATAATAAAACAGCTTTGGAAAACGTTTTGGAAGGCTTGGTCATTGGCCGCAAAATTCCCAAAAAGGAAGCAGAAGCTATTGCGAAGGAAGCACTGGATAAAGTCGGGCTAAGTGATAAATATGCTTACTATCCCAGCCAACTTTCAGGCGGCCAACAGCAAAGAGTTGGTATTGCCCGGGCAATAGCTTTATCACCGGAGATCATTTTTTTTGATGAACCTACCTCGGCACTTGATCCTGAACTAATCGGTGAGGTGCTGACAGTAATGAGAAAAATTGCGCAGGAAGGCACTACGATGCTGGTGGTAACACATGAGATGAGTTTTGCCCAGGATGTTGCCAATAAGATAATTTTCATGGATGGCGGCAATATAGTCGAGGAAGGTACACCAAGACAAATTTTTACAGAGCCCAAGGAAGAACGTACAAGACAATTCTTAAAGCGTATGCTGCCTGAATATACTTACTACATATAAAAAATGGAGGAATTAACATGACAACCAACAGAGAAAGACTTTTGCAAGCATTCAATAACGAACCGGTGGACCGCGTGCCGGTAGGCTTCTGGTTTCACTTTTTACCGGATGGTGATGAACGTTATGCTGGTCTGGAGAGACCGGAATTGATTGCTGAAAACATTGAAGGTCATAAAAAATATATTCAGGAATTTGATCCTGATTTTGTCAAAATTATGAGTGATGGTTATTTTGGCCATCCCAGTCTGCGTGGCAAGAAGTTTGAAAATCCTGAAGACTTGTTGGCAGTTCAACCATTGCCGTCTGACCATCCTTGGATTGAAGGACAGGTTGCTTTAGTCAAAGAAGTTGTCAAAGCCGCGGGCAGCGAACGCAGTTCTTTTTATAATGTTTTTTCCCCGCTGACTGTACTGCGCCAGGAACTTAGCAATGCCAAAGTCGGCCAATTCTTCAAAACAAACCCGGAAATCATCCAGAAGGTTGTCAATGTTTTTGCCCAGGATCAGGCAGAGGTAGCCAGAAGAGTAATTACTGAAGGCGGCGCCGAAGGCATTTACCTGAGCGTACAAACTCCGGAGGACCAGATAATTTCAGGTGAAGATTATACGCGGTACATCCGTGCCAGTGAGGATGTAGTTCTGGCGGCTGCCAATGCTGCCAGCCAATATAATATCTTGCATATTTGCGGCTATCGTGGTCACAAAAATGATGTTAAAATCTGGCAGGATGCTGAAGCTGCAGTCATCAACTGGGCGGTAACTTTCGAGCCACTGAGTCTGGAGGAAGGCAAGAAAATATTTGCGGGACGTGCTGTTATCGGCGGCTTTAACAATAACCCCGGAGAATTGTTGGATTCAGGCAGCAAGGAAGATATCGAGGCAGAAACAGAAAGACTGCTGAACAATGCCGGTAAAATTGGTGTTGTTTTGGGAGCGGACTGCACAGTGCCGAGTACAATTGATATTGCCCGTCTCAATTGGGTAAGACGAAAAGCTGCTTCCCTTTAAAGACTTAGCATTATATAATAACATACAAATATAATATGAATTATAATGAAGGAGGAATGAACATGCGCGATACTACGCTACAAGTGCGTGGAGCCAAAGGCTACGACCCGGTAACCGGGGCAATCAGCTTTCCAATTTACCAGTCGGCAACCTTCAGGCATCCGGCACTTCACCAAAGTACGGGTTACGATTATAGTCGTGTAAAAAACCCGACCAGAGAAGAACTGGAAAATTCTGTAGCCGCGCTTGAAAGAGGAAGTCGATGTTGGGCTTTCTCTTCGGGCATGGCGGGTATTGGTGCTCTTTTAAAACTTTTCAGGACAGGTGACCATATTTTATTATCAGAGGATCTATACGGCGGTACTGTCCGTATTTGCAATGCCATTTACAGCAAATTTGGGATCAGCTTTGAATATGTAGATACTTCGGATATTGAAGTTGTCAAAGCAAGTATCCAAAGTAATACTAAGGCAATCTTTGTAGAGACACCCTCTAATCCGATGATGCTGGTCAGCGATATCGCTGCAATCAGCGAACTGGCTCATGCTCATCAGGCTCTGCTGATTGTTGACAACACTTTCCTTTCCCCGCATTTTCAGAAGCCCTTGACACTGGGCGCGGACATTGTAATTCATAGCGGTACAAAATATCTTTGCGGGCATAATGATGTTGTTGCTGGCTTAGTAATTGTTAAAGATATTCCCCAAGTTATTGATGAACTTGACTTGATTTATAAATCAGAAGGAGCCAGCCTGGGACCTTTTGATAGTTGGCTCATGCTGCGCAGCATCAAGACTTTGGCTTTGAGAGTTGAAAAGCAAGAGAAGAATGCACTGCAACTTGCCAGCTGGCTCAAAACACTGCCAACGGTAACTGATGTTTACTATGTTGGCTTGAAAGATCACCCTAGCTATGAACTTACCTTGAAACAGACAACCGGCTTTGGCGGCATGATTTCTTTTAAGGTAAAAAGTGCTAAAATAGCAGCAGAGGCTTTAAGCAAATTAAAATTGGTTTATTTTGCTGAAAGTCTGGGTGGCGTCGAAACTCTTCTCACTTATCCTATTGAGCAGACTCATGCTGAAGCACCGAAAGAACTGCTGGCCAGAGTAGGTGTTGATGATAGACTTCTGCGCCTCTCTGTTGGTATTGAAGATGTAGAAGATTTAAAGGAAGACCTTGAGCAGGCTTTAGCAGAATAGGGTGAGATGATGACTAAATATAATTTTGATCAGAAAATTGAACGCAAAAATACTAACTGCCTTAAATATGATTTCGCGGTAGAAAGACATAGACCAGTAGATATCTTGCCCTTTTGGGTGGCAGATATGGATTTTGCCGTACCGTCAGAAGTTATTGATGAGCTGGTGAAACGCAGCAGGCATGGTATTTTTGGTTATACCGATATAAAAGGAGATTATTTTCTTACCTTAAAGGAATGGTTCGCCAGACAGCATGCTTGGCAGCTGAAAGATAAATCTCTTGTAGTTACGCCTGGCGTTGTTTTTGCAATTTGCGCGGCAATCCGCGCTTTTACAAAAGAAAATGATGCCGTTTTGATTCAGCGTCCGGTTTATTATCCGTTCTCTTTGTCGATAGAACAGAATAACCGCCGTCTGATCAACAATCCGCTTGTACTGCGCGATGGACGCTATGAAATAGACTTTGCTGATTTTGAACAGAAAATCATTGAACACAAGGTTAAGCTGTTTATTCTTTGCAATCCTCATAATCCTGTAGGGCGTGTTTGGACGAAGGAAGAATTGACCAGACTCGGTGATATTTGCGTTAAGCATGATGTGCTTGTCGTTGCTGATGAAATTCATGAAGAATTTACGCGACCGGGCTATAAACACCTTGTTTTTGCTGCTTTGAAGCCGGAGTATGCTCTGCGCACCATTACCTGCACGGCACCAAGCAAGACATTTAATCTGGCGGGCTTGCAAATATCCAATATTTTTATTGAAAATGACTCCTTAAAGCGGAGTTTTGTCCATGCAATGGACCAGGTGGGTTACAGTCAGCCTAATACGCTCGGTATCTTCGCCTGCCAGGCGGCTTATACTTACGGAGCAGAATGGCTGGAGCAGCTAAAAGTTTATCTGGATAATAATTTGCAGAAAACTAAGCTGTTTCTTGCGGAAAATCTACCTGAGATTAAGCTGATTGAGCCGGAAGGGACCTACTTGCTTTGGCTGGATTTCCGGTCTTTGCAACTGAAAGATGAAGAAATAGAACGTAAAATTGTCGAGGAAGCTGGCATTTGGCTTGATGGCGGTTTGATGTTTGGCCCTGAGGGAGCAGGTTTTCAGCGCATTAACAGTGCCTGCCCCTGGTCAACGCTTGAAGAGGGACTGCAACGTCTGCGCAAAGCATTTAAGTAAAGATTGTCTAAAATATCCTGTTCTGAAGAGGACAGGGTATTTTTTTACAACATGGTTAACCTTGATAAAAAAATAGTTGACGATACAAGAAACTGGTAATATACTACTAAGTATATTGAGTTAGTAGACAATAAAAGAGAGGGTGCCGACGATGGATTTAATTAAACTTGCAGAAGAGATTATAGCTGGTAAAAGGCTGAAGAGAGAGGATGATTTAAATTTTTTCTTTACGGCTGATTTGGAGGAATTGCGCAAAGGGGCAGCTTTGCTGCAAGATTATTTTTGCGGGAAAAAAGTAGATCTTTGCACGATCATGAACGCGCGCAGTGGCCGTTGCTCAGAAAACTGCAAATTCTGTGCTCAATCTGCTCATCATCATACCGGCGTTGATGAATATGGTTTTGTGGGAATAGATGAAATCATGGAGACGGCGTTGGCTAACCAAGTTGAAGGTGCTGACCGTTTTGGCCTGGTTACTTCGGGGCGCAGATTAGATGGCGAAGATTTTGAACATGCGATTGAGGCCTATAAAAAAATGAAAGCAAACTGCAGCATTTCTTTGTGCGCAGGGCATGGTCTGCTTAGAAGGGAACAATTTAAACGCTTGCGGGAAGCGGGCGTCGAAAGTTATCACGAAAATATTGAAACTTCGAGGAGAAATTTTCCCAACATCTGCACTACGCACAAGTTTGAAGATAAGCTGGAAACAATGAGAATTGCTAAAGAAGAAGGCTTCTGTGTTTGTTCCGGCGGCATCATCGGGATGGGGGAAACCTGGGAAGACAGATTGGACATGGCTTTGACCTTGGCTGAGTTAGGTATTGAATCGATACCTATTAATGCCTTGATGCCGATTCCTGGTACGCCACTTGGTCATTTGCCGGGATTAGCACCGGAAGATATTTTGCGCACCGTTGCTTTCTTCCGCTATCTTAATCCTGCAGCTAATATTCGTTTGGCTGCCGGCAGAAAGATGCTGCCGCAAAATGGCAGAGAAGCTTTTTGTGGCGGAGCCAGCGCAACGATTACCGGCAATATGCTGACAACGTCCGGATCTAACATCAAAGAAGATATTGCCATGCTGCATGAGTTAGGTTTTAATCTGAACTAATAAAAACAAAAAAACAGGGCCTCTTCTGAGGTCCTGTTTTTTTACTCATTTATTATTTTGGATTATTGACGATCAAGGCCATGAAGACCAGGTCTTCCGTACCGATATTTGCAATGCCGTGGCCCTCGCCGTCAGCGGTAAAGGTTGTGTCATTGGCCGTTACTTCGGTAATCGTACCGTTGTCATTGTATTCCCCTTTGCCAGTCAGGATAAAATAGGTTTCGGTATTGCCTTCATGTTTGTGAAAACCGATGGAACAGCCAGGTTTTAAGGTTGTCATGCTATAAAGCTTAATTTGGCCATTGTATAATTCTTCGTCCAAAACATGAGTTGTCACAACGCTGCCTTTACCGCCGAACCTGTTCTCAGTGACCATTGTGTTTTTTTCTTTGAAAATTGGCATATGATCAGTCCTTTCAATTATTCCTTAAAATAAGAAATTTAGCTGTTGTTGAGGAATATGCTTTTATACTATTCGTAAAGTGTTAAAAAAATCCTGCAAAATGTTT
>CAYRVN010000053.1:5636-9827 GCA_964427675.1 uncultured Acidaminococcales bacterium | reverse complement strand
TTGCTTTTGTTGAAAAAAAAAGAAAAATGATATAAAATGATAGAAGTTTATATATGGGAGGTTAGTGGTAATGGCTGAAAATAAGATTCTGGCAACAGCAACCTTTTCAAGCGTGATTCATAACAATGAGATTTGCGATGAAATAGTGAAATGGGGAGCAGCCAACGGATATCCTGTCAAAAAAGCAAAACTGAGTAACGCATTGGAAGCTTACGTTGGTTTTACACCTGAATATATGATATTAGCAAAGCGTCAACCGCCTATTCCTGGCGGCTGGGATGTTACTGTCGAAAAATATGAGCCTGAAACACGAATTATTCCTATTAACGTCAAGGTTAAAACGGATTCGGAAGGCAACAAAACCTATGAAATAAATAAATTTATCTTAAAAATGATGGAAGAATATCGTAAAGAAGGTCTGGATATCGAAATTGGCGATGCTTTTTCAGAAGTCTACGGGTCGTCCGTGCGCGATTTACGCTGCACCGGCCACCCGATTCTTGTCGACGGTTTTGAAGATTTTATCGAAAATATGCGCTAAAGGGATAAGTACCCGCTGCCTCAGACAGTGGGTACTTTTTTTTGGTAAAATGTTAAAAACATCTATGTAAAATTTGTTTTATACGCTTGGATAAAGCCTGAAGAAAAAAGTCTTCTCATGCTTGTAGAAAACAGAAGTATCATATATAATAAATAAAGAAATTTTGGCAATCGGGCAGATTTTTAGTCAGGACAAAAGGATTTTTCCGCAGTGCTGAAATACTTTTGGAAAGTTACAAATTATAAATGATTATTTTGGAGGGCTTGCTCCTTTTCTTTTCAACATGGGTTTCGATGATGAAAGGGTGGCAGGCTTCTCTCATTATGTGGAGTGAAAATAGTGCAGCCGGTTAAAATTACTATTGATAGCCATGCCAAAGGGATAAGCGGCGACGATCATCTGCAGACGATTTTCTTCGGCCGCATGACTGAACGCGATGGCAAATTTTATGTTGTCTATGACGAAACATCAGTTACCGGCCTGGAAGGCACAAAGACAACAATTAAATGGGATAATGAACGCATAGTGATATTGAGGTATGGCAAGCTGGAGCACAGGCAGGAATTTAGCCTTGGTTTGACCGATAACAGCCTTTATAAAACGCCTTATATGGATATTGACGTAGTTGCAAAAACCGAAAAACTTGATATTGACTGTGAAGACGGTATCTGGAAGTTATGCGTTGAATATAGTACTGCAATAGGGGGCGAAGCTCCTAATGAAATCAGTTTGAAGATTGTGATTGAGGAGGAAAACAAGGGTGAACATTAAAGAAATATTGGCACAAAGTATTAAGGCTGCTGCGCAAAAAGCGATTGAAGCCGGAACAATTAAAGATGGTGAATTGCCAGCCGTTGTCTTGGAAGTGCCACCACAAAAAGAATTCGGCGATTTTGCTACTAACTTTGCTATGCAGGCAGCTCGCAGTTTAAAGTGTAATCCAAGGATGGTTGCTCAGGCGGTAGTTGATAATCTGGCTTGTGCTTATATAGATAAAACAGAAATCGCCGGTCCTGGTTTTATTAATTTTTATTTAAAGCAGGATTGGGTTTATAGTTTGCTTAGCAACATTCTCACCCAAGGTGATGGCTATGGCGATCTTAAACAGGAAAAACCTGAAAAAATCCAGTTGGAATATGTCAGCGCCAACCCGACAGGGCCTTTACATGTCGGCCATGGACGTGGCGCTGCTGTAGGCAGTGCTCTTGCTAACCTGATGAAAGCTGCTGGTTATGATGTTACTCGTGAATACTATATAAATGATGCCGGTAATCAGGTTGAAAATCTGGCTGCCTCCGTTAATGCCAGGTACCTGGCACTTATGGGTGTGGAATGTGAATTCCCGGAAAACGGCTATCATGGCGTTGATATCATTGATACGGCTAAACGCATTGTTAAAATATATGGTGATAAGTTTATGCAAATGGAAGAAGAGGACCGTCTGCATGAATTTAAGACTTTGGCCTTGAAGGAAAAACTGGCAGCGCTGAAAGAAGACCTGCAGGCTTTTAATGTTGATTTTGACGTCTGGTTCAGTGAAAAAACCTTACATGATGAAGGCCGCATTAAAGCTGCCTGCGATTTTCTCCTGGAACGCGGCCATATGTATGAAAAAGACGGCGCGTTGTGGCTGAAATCTACTGAATACGGTGATGATAAAGACCGTGTTGTTATCCGCGATAACGGCATACCTACTTATTTAGCAGCAGATATAGCTTATCACAGAGATAAATTCGAACGTGGCTTTGACCATGTCATTAATCTGTGGGGCGCCGATCATCATGGATATATTGCACGCATGAAGGCTGCTGTTGGTTCTTTAGGTTATAAGCCAGAACAACTGGAAGTCCTTATTTTACAGATGGTCAGCCTTTACCGTAATGGTGAGCTTGTTAAAATGTCCAAACGTACAGGTCAAAGCGTTACGCTGAATGAGCTGATTGAAGAAGTCGGAACCGATGCAGCACGTTTCTTCTTCATTATGCGTTCGATTGACAGTCAGCTTGATTTTGATCTGACGCTGGCAACAGAAAAATCAAGTGATAATCCTGTTTATTATGTGCAGTATGCCTATGCACGTATCTGCAGCATCTTAAGGCAAATAGCCGAAGAGAATATTGCTATAGATGAAAAGGCACCACTTACTTCCTTAACGGCGGAAGTCGAAATTAATCTTATCAAGAAACTTGGCGAGTACCCAGAGTTGATTGCTGCTGCAGCGAAAGAAAGAGCACCGCATCGTTTAGCACATTATGTCTATGAATTAGCAAGCTTATTCCATTCTTTCTATAACCAATGCCGTATTCTGGGTGTAGAGACTGAAGTACAGCAGGCAAGGCTGCTCCTTGTTATAGCTGTGAGCCATGTGCTGAAGCATGCGCTTAATATTTTGGGTGTCTCGGCACCGGAAAGAATGTAGTGATAGTATTTTGATAAATTAGCGGCGTCGAAGCGTCGTGGAAATAGCGGGGGAGGAAGAATATGACAAAATATATTTTTGTAACTGGCGGAGTAGTTTCGTCATTAGGCAAAGGCATTACGGCCGCTTCTTTAGGCCGATTGCTGAAAAGCAGGGGATTTAAGGTTACCATACAGAAATTTGACCCTTATATAAATGTTGACCCGGGAACGATGAGCCCATATCAGCACGGCGAGGTTTTTGTGACTGATGATGGCGCTGAAACTGATCTTGACCTTGGTCACTATGAACGTTTCATTGACATTAACCTCTCCAAAAGTTCCAATGTGACGGCAGGACGCATTTACCAGACCGTTATTGATAAAGAAAGACGCGGTGATTATCTCGGACATACAGTGCAGGTCATTCCGCATATCACTAATGAAATCAAAGAGCGCGTTTACTGTGTAGGTCATCAGGATAAAGCAGATTTTGTTATCACTGAAATTGGCGGTACGGTAGGCGATATCGAAAGCTTGCCATTTCTCGAAGCAATTCGTCAGGTAAAAAAAGAAGTCGGCAAGAATGATGTTTTATATATCCATGTTACTTTGATTCCTTTTATCGAAGCTGCAGGGGAACTGAAATCAAAACCAACGCAGCATAGCGTTAAAGAACTTCGCGCTATCGGTATTACCCCGGATATCCTTGTTTGCCGTGCAGATAAAGAAATACCTAAGGACATGCGTGAGAAAATTGCAATGTTCTGTGACGTTGATCAGGATGCTGTTTTCCAAGCCATTACCGCTTCCAGTATTTATCAGGTACCAATGTTGCTTGAACAGCAGGGTATGGATGCGGTTGTGCTGCGCAAGTTAGATGTTGAAGACAGACCGAAAGATATGAGTGATTGGAATAAGATGGTTGAAAACATTCTGCGTCCTCACAGCCATAAGGTCAAAATTGCTATTGTTGGTAAATATGTTGAGCTGCAGGATGCTTATATCAGTATCGTCGAGGCACTGAAACATGCCAGCTTCTATAATGATGCTGACCTCACTGTAAAATGGGTCAATGCTGAAAAAATTGAAGATCCGGCAACGGACATGGATGAAGTTCTCGGCTGCGTAGATGGCATCCTTGTACCGGGCGGTTTTGGTGATCGTGGTATTGAAGGTAAGATCAAGGCTGTCCAATATGCGCGCGAACACAAAATCCCATTCTTTGGTATCTGCCTTGGCATGCAATGTGC
>CAYRVN010000053.1:0-5536 GCA_964427675.1 uncultured Acidaminococcales bacterium | reverse complement strand
CAAAGATAAAAGTGTGAAAGCAGTGCTCTTACGCATTAATTCCCCTGGTGGCAGCGTAACTGCCGCTGAAGAAATTGGACGCGAAATCAAAAGGCTAAAGGAAGAAACCGGCAAGCCTGTCATTACTTCCATGGGCGATACTGCTGCTTCTGCCGGCTATTGGCTGGCTGCCTGCAGTGATAAAATCTATGCCAATTCTTCGACTCTGACAGGCAGTATAGGTGTTTATATTCCTTACATGAATACGGAAGAGCTCTACAAAAAAATAGGTGTTTCGGGGACAAAGATTAAAAGCGGCGAATATAAGGACATTCTTTCTAATGAACGGCCAATGACTCAAAGTGAAAGAGATTTATTGCAGAAAATGGTCAATGAGATGTATGAACAGTTTGTTGGAGTTGTGAGTGAAGGCCGGAAAATGTCTGTTGATAAAGTTAAAAGTCTGGCAGACGGTAGGGTTTATACAGGAAAACAGGCCAAAGAGCTGGGCCTCGTTGATGAAATAGGCAATTATTACGATGCACTCGATGCTACAGGAGCTTTGATTGGCAGTGAAGGAACTCCTGAAATCAAAGAGTTCAAAAAACAGAAACCTTGGCAAACTATCTGGGGAGCAGAAATATCAGATTTTATTTTTGGGAGGATAACTGAGAATCTGACAAAGCAAACACGTACTTTCGAGATGCAGACTCCACATGCTGAGGGGTGATTGTCATGAGAAGAAAATCCTTTGATGTTTTGTTTGAACCTAAGCAAGGCATGGTTGAACTGGCGAAGAAACCGACGATGTGGCGAAGTTTATTTTACTTTGTAATCAGCGTGGGCGCTTTTATCGGCGTAATTACGAATGTGATTTTTGCAGACCAATCGATAGCTGTGCGCTTTGCTGTTTTAGTAGGATTTTTGTTGATTAAACTTGTCGCTTTGGCTTGTTATGGGTGTTTTTTGCATGGCCTGAGCGATATTTGCGGAGCACCAGGAGGAGATATCCGTAGCTTCCTCTGCATTCTTGGGTTTACAACTTTGCCTTATCTGGTTTTAACGCCAATTGCTCTTTTAGGCGTAAGGTTTGGCGGTATCTGGCTGCTGTTAATACCATTTGCTGGCTTTGCAGGCCTTATCTGGTGGTTTTTTCTGGTTGTCAGAGCGCTGCAGGTTGTTTATCTTATTAATTTTCTCAGAGCAGCAGCGATTGTTGCCTTTAGTCTTTTCCTGCTGATGATTATCATGTTTATGCCTTTTTATCTGGGCACAAAGATGATTGCTTTAAAGTTGGGCTGATTTTTCCTTGCACAAAACTGTATAAAGTGTAATAATTTAATATAAATTGTTATTTTTATGGCAAATGAGGATACAAATACCTAGAAGGAGTGTTAAATAATGAACAGAGAATTATCAATGGAGTTTGTCCGCGTAACTGAAGCAGCTGCTATAGCTTGCGGCCACAGTGTAGGACGTGGTGATAAAAATGGAGCCGATCAGCTCGCTGTAGATGCCATGAGGAAAATGTTTGATACCGTTAATATCAGCGGTACTGTTGTTATCGGCGAAGGCGAAATGGATGAAGCTCCAATGTTGTATATCGGCGAAAAAGTCGGTTGCGGCGGACCTGAAGTTGATATTGCCGTTGATCCTGTTGAAGGAACTAATCTAGTCGCTAAAGGTCAGCCAGGTGCTATTGCAGTAATTGCTATCGCTCCAAAAGGCTGCCTGCTGCATGCTCCTGATATGTATATGGATAAGATTGCTGTTGGCCCTCGTGCCAAAGGCTGCATCAATATTGATGCTCCTATTCAGGAAAACCTGGAACGCGTTGCTACAGCATTAGAACGTAAAATTAAGGATTTAACTGTTGTAGTGCTTGATCGTGAACGCCATCAAGGCATTATTGAAGACATCCGCCGTGCAGGTGCGCGCATTCAACTGATTACCGATGGCGATGTCAACCCAGTTGTTAATGCCGGAATTGAAGGCACCGGCGTGCATATGTACATTGGTAAAGGCGGCGCCCCCGAAGGTGTGTTGGCTGCAGCTGCCATCAAATGTCTGGGCGGCGATTTTCAGGCAAGACTTTGCCCGGAAGATGACGAACAGGTAGCGCGTTGCCTTAAAATGGGTATTGGCGATATCAACCGCGTGCTGACTTTGGATGATCTGGTAAAGGGCGATGATTGCATGTTCACTTCTACTGCCATCACCGATTGCAACCTGCTTAACGGTCTCAATTATTTTGGTAATGGTGTACGTACACATACAATTTCCATGCGTTATATGACAGGTACAGTTCGTTTTGTAGATGCAGTACATACTTTTGACAAAAAGAAAATGGAAATAAAGCTGTAAGGCTTAGAACTTAATGAGTTTGATAGTAGATAAAGAAGGGTTTTGGCTTTGGCTGAAGCCCTTTTTTAGCGTATCTAAGAAGGCGAAGAAAATATATGCGTGATGAGCTTATCTCTCTTGTAAAAAAAATAGATGTTTTACGTGAAGTCGGCGAAATTCTTTCCGCCGGCTCAAAGGGCTTGAATATTTTCGGATTAGCTGACCCGCAGAAGGGCTGTTTTTTGTCTGCCCTGGCTGGCCTTCGCAAGAACAACGGCCCATTGGTCTTTGTTTTGCCTGGACGTGATGAGGTCCGTAATTATAGACGTGAACTTAATTATTTTTATCCTGAACAGGAAATGCTGGAACTTTACCCGGAAAATCTTACGCAGGTCAGAGCGGATGCGAAAAATCAGGAAGTTGCGGCAGCCAGAGTTATGGCTCTCCGTGCTATGCATGCTGCAGGTTTCAGTATAAACTTTGTGACAGCAGAAGCTCTTTTGCAGCGCTTACCGGCTCCAGAAGCTATCTTTAACAGCAATTTATTGGTCACAGTGGAAGATATTGTCGAACAGGAAGCACTGATTGCTAAATTAGTCAAAATGGGTTACGAGCGCACGGAGCAGGTTGAAGCGCTTGGCCAATTTTGCCTGCGCGGCGATATTATGGATATTTATCCTATTAACGAAGCAGATCCGGTGCGTATTGAATGGTTTGATAATACAATCGATTCAATACGCAGTTTTGATATAAAGAATCAACGGGCCTTGCAGGTTAAGGATTCCGTGGAAATCGTTTCCTTGGGGATAACTGAAAAGGCAGATGATGCCAATGTTTTTGACTATTTATCGTCTTCGGCAACCATTATTATGGACGAGCCAGCCAAAATATTTGAGACCTTGCGCAATTTATTCGGTGAAAATGTCCAGGACTCTGCTCGTTTATTCATGCCTGAAGAAATTTCAGCAGCATGTGAAAAACATGGCTGTCTAAGTGTCTCTGCGCTGCCTCATCGCTTTTTTGGCACACAGAAAACATTTACAATCCCGGTACGAGCACTAGCACCTTATAACCGAAACATTGACCTTCTTGTCTCGGACTTGCAAGGCTGGCTTAATGACGGCCTTTCACCGCTGATTATGCTGGGAAATGTGGACAAAGCTAAAAATATGGCGGAAAGTTTGAAGGGCAGAGGTCTGCCGGCATCTTATGCAAAGGAAGGACAACTGTATCTGCCTGAACATATCAGCGTTTTTGCCGGCGAGATGAGTGCAGGCTTTCGTTCCTGGGGAGAATCCTGGCTCCTATTAACGGAAAATGATATTTTTGGTGTTCAGAAAAAACGTCGAATAAAACATAAGCAGAGCGGAGCCAGGATACAGTTCTTCTCGGAAATTAAAGCCGGCGACTATGTCGTTCATGCTGTTCATGGTATCGGCCGCTATGTCGGGGTAGAAACCTTATTGGTCGGCGATGCACACAGGGATTACCTGCTTTTGTTATACGCCAATGAGGATAAACTTTATGTACCTGTGGAACAGGTTGGTCTCCTGCATAAGTATATTGGCAATGAAGGACAGGCACCGCGGCTATCCAAAATGGGCGGCTCCGACTGGAAACGTATTACCAATAAAGCAAAGGCCGCAATTACTGAATTGGCTTCAGAATTGCTCAGGCTTTACGCGCAAAGAAAAATTGTGGCCGGTCACGCCTTTGGACCTGATACGGAAATGCAGCGGGAGTTTGAAGCAGGTTTTCCTTTTGAAGAAACTCCTGACCAGCTGCAAGCCATCGAAGAAATTAAAAGGGATATGGAAAAACCTATACCTATGGATAGGCTGTTATGCGGTGATGTTGGCTATGGTAAGACAGAGGTTGCCATCAGAGCGGCTTTCAAGGCAGTAACAGATGGCAAGCAGGTGGCAGTTCTCGTGCCGACTACGGTTCTTGCCCAACAGCACTTCATGACTTTTACGCAAAGAATGGAGAACTTCGGTGTTAATGTTGAATTGATAAGCCGTTTCCGTACACCAAGGGAACAACGCGCAACTTTGAAAAAACTGCGGGAAGGTCAGGTTGATGTACTGATTGGCACTCACCGTATTTTGCAGTCGGACGTTCAGTTCCATGATCTTGGCTTATTGATCATTGATGAGGAACAGCGCTTTGGCGTAGGTCAAAAGGAAAAAATGAAGAAATGGACTGTTGGTGTCGATGTGCTTACTTTATCTGCGACGCCTATTCCGCGTACTCTTCATCTGGCACTTGTTAATGGCCGCGATATGAGTATTATTGAATCACCGCCTGAGGATAGACTGCCTGTGGAAACCTACGTGGCAGAATACAACGATGCTATGATCAAAGAGGCACTGGAAAGAGAAATCCGTCGTGGCGGCAGGGTTTATTACGTGCATAACAGGGTGCAGGGCCTGGAAACACTGGCACAAAAAATAAGGCAGCTGGCACCGGGAATATCCGTTCGTATTGCCCATGGACAAATGCCGGAAGAGATGCTGGAAGATGCTATGATAGGCTTCTATGAAGGTAAATTTGACGTTCTCTTAAGCACAACGATTATTGAAAATGGTCTTGATGTGCCGCTTGCCAATACTATCATTATCGACGGTGCCGAAAACTTCGGCTTGTCACAGCTTTATCAGATGCGGGGCCGGGTTGGCCGTTCTTCACGTCTTGCTTATGCTTACTTTGTCTATAAAAGAAACAAGGCTTTGAGTGAAATTGCGGAAAAAAGACTACAGGCCATTAAAGATTTCACGGAGTTAGGCGCTGGTTTCCGCATTGCCATGCGTGATTTGGAAATCCGTGGCGCCGGCAATCTTCTTGGCGCTCAGCAGCACGGTCATATAGCAGGCATAGGTTTTGCTGCTTATTGTGACTTGCTGGAAAAAACGATTATCCAGATGAAGAGTGGTCTGCCAGTTACCGAGCCTGAGCCGGATCCGGTATTGGAAGTTGATATTGACGCCTACATTCCGGACGATTATATTGATAATCCGCGTTATAAACTGGAATTGTATCGTCGCTTTGCAGATATGCAATATAAAGACAGGGAAGATTTCATGGACGAAATCATTGACCGCTTCGGCAACCCACCTGCACAAGTCGTTGCCCTTTGGAAGGTCGCCGTTATCAGAAGCCTGTGCAGAGAAATCAAAATTACCGGCATAGTCGCTAAACAGGGTGAAATTCGTAT
>CAYRVN010000052.1:0-10380 GCA_964427675.1 uncultured Acidaminococcales bacterium | reverse complement strand
ATTGCAGGAATTGAAAGCGGCCTCGATTCCGTACTTGTCCTTTCAGGTGTGATGAAGCAAAAACTGATGAAAAGGTATCCATACCGCCCGACATTTGTTCTAAATGGTGTGGGCGATATTCCCTCACTCTGACTAGCAAAAAGTCGCTATTGTCCAAATGGGCAATAGCGACTTAATTAATATAATTACCTTTTCAACGTTCTGTGTTTGAAACACAAACGCTTTCCAATGCTTGTGCAAGCTGGTCGCTGCAAGATGTTGGTTTTTCACCACACTGAACACCCTTAAGAAGTTCTACTACCTTATTAACTGGCATCCCCTCCACAAGGCGGCTTATTGCCTCCAGATTGCCTGGGCAACCGCCAACAAATCTAACATTGGATACTAAATCATCGTGAATTTCGAAATTAATTTCTCGTGAACAGATACCTTTTGGAATAAATATTGCCATGTATTATTCTCCTTTGTTCATTAGACTGTTTTTTCTTTTAAATCATTGTATTTAGAAATGATTTACTCGTTTAACTCAGCATGCTCTAAGATACCTAAAAAATCAATAAAAGAAACAAGACTTTCCAATGAATTCTCTTAATATCGAATTTAAAGGTATTTCGGCATCGGTGACAGGATAAAAATATGACAACAATCTGATCAAACGACGTGCCTCCATATGCTCAGGATATTCCGGTCCAATGGCTTCCAACAAAGGTACAGCGAAATTTCTAAGTACAGCCAATTCGTAAATCAATGCGGAATTGAACATAATATCAGCATCCTCAGAATATGGGAAGATGTTTTTTTCTTCCCCTCTCATTACAGAAGGCCACATATGCAAAGTTTTACGGGCATCACGATTTCTGAACTGACTGTCGCGCACAATCCTGCGGATAAGACGTGCGTCTGTTGTAGGAATACGGTTATGCTCATCAATAGCTATTTGCGTCATTGCACTTATATGTATTTTAACTTTGTTATGTCTGGGCACGCTAGTTGTAAGCTTTTCATTAAGTGCATGAATTCCTTCTATCAAAACCAATTTTCTCTGGCCTATTTTGGCCTTTCGTCCTGACGCTACCTGTTTGCCGGTACGGAAATCAAAATGGGGCAACTCAATCTCTTCGCCTAACATCATCTGTTTCAAATTCTCATTAAAAAGCTCTACGTCTAAGACGTCAAGGGACTCAAAATCAACTTTATCTTTCAGCTTACCCATTTTTTCGCGATCCAAAAAATAATCATCCAATGAAATTTTGATTGTGTTGATGCCTAAAACTTTAAGCTGGATGCTCAGCCTCTGAATAAATGTTGTTTTGCCTGATGAAGAAGGTCCAGCTACAAGAATGATTTTAAAACGGTTAATGCCGCCTACTATATAATCTGCGATTTCAGCAATTTTCTTTTCATGCAAAGCTTCCGCCATTAAAATAACATTGTTAATTTCGCTTCCTTCTACATATTCATTCAAACGCCCTATAAAATCACATTCTACAATTTCAGCCCAACGCTCAGCCTCCAAAAAGACCTTGCCTAACTTCGGCATCTCAATAAATTCAGGCAATTTACCAGGTTCTTCTTGGAGCGGATACCTAAGTATCATTCCTGGTTCGTAGTATCGCAGTTCAAAAGTTTTTAAATAACCAGTGCTTGGCACCATGGTGCGGTAGAGATAATCATATCCTTCACCGCAATAGTATAAATTAACAGTTTTTCTTTTCATTTGTTTCATTAATTTTGCTTTTTCATTTTCGCCTATTATTTTAAAAAGTTGGACTGCCTCTTCTAAAGATACGGTCTTCCTGATAATAGGTAAATCTTCTTCTACGATTTCTCGCATACGGCTTTCAACAGCCTTAACATCTTGTGCGTTTAATGGATAGTCCAAGCGAAATTCGCAATAAAGTCCTTTGCTTAGGGAGTGTTCAACAATAACCTTCCCTTTGGGAAAAAGCTCTCTGGCAGCCAGGAGCATTACAAAAATCAAGCTACGTTGATATACTTTAAAACCAACTTCTGTCGATAAATCAAAAAAGCTAATTGAACAGTCCTCAGTGAGTATCGTTGACATATCTTTAATATCGTTATTTACAATGGCAGCTACTATAGGCGTTGTGTGGTATTCGGAAAAGTCTTTGCTTATTTCCAGCAAAGTTATACCCTTATTATACTCATAGGATTTCCCATTAATATCCACGTAAATTATGCCAGCATCCATCATAGCACCCCACTTAAATAACTTTTTTATGTTGATAACTCTTGGCTTTATTTATCTATTTATTTGATTGTAGATTATTCGCGACATTTAAGCAACATAAAGAGTTGCAAGTACTTTAATCAAAATTGTGTTGACAAAAATAAAGTTCGCCTAAACCGCGGTTTAGGCGAACTTTAAAACATTAGTTCTTAACATAAACATAATCATTTTGTTGTGGTAACTTTGGAAGACAAATTGTTAGCAACTGCTCCAATAACATTTTTAGCTTCATCTTTCTTTGGATTACTTTTCGGTACTGTTTTCATTATAGCAATAATTGCAATTAGTGTCATAAGGACATTAAACAATAATGCAATCGCGGCAGCAAAACGAACCTCGATATTGTCAGTACGTCCGATGAATAATTGACCCCAGTATACAACATGCCCGCTGCTGAGTCCGGTGAATAAAGCTGCAGAAATCGCTACACCGAAGGCTGCACCAAGTGAAGAAGCCATCTTGTAGATGCCGGCTGCTGAACCAACCTGGTTTTGCGGAACATTAGATAAGGCTGCGTCAGTTGAAGGTGTCGCGTAGCAACCCAAACCAATACCGAAAAGCGTAAAGCCAATCACTGCTGCAATCATATACTGCCATGCATAGAGAAAACTCAGACAAGTCAGGAATATACCAACTGCGGTAATGCTGCATCCCAGTAACATCGGCTTGCGCGGTCCCCATTTTTGCAACAACTTCTCGCCAACGCGTATTGTAGCAAGAATGGCAATCAGATAACCTATTGTAAGCATACCAGCTTCAAAGGAGGAAAGTCCCGCGCCTTTCTGTACAAGGGTAAGCGCAACAAGCAAAGTTCCTGCAGCACCATTTAGAAGGAAATTGGATAAGGTTGCACCTGCATAGGTCCTGTTATTGAAAAGTTTGAAATCCACAAAAGCATTGGATTTACTTGACTCTATCTTGAAGAAAATGCTTGCCGCAATTATAAATACAACCGAAAGGCCAATAATTATGTTATTTGTCCAGCCCAATTTAGAGCCTTGACCAATAACGACATTTATTGAAATCATCGAAATCATGAAGGCAATTAAACCGGACCAGTCAAAATTTTGCTTTTCACCAGTTTGTTCAACCTTGCTTTCCGGAGTAGAACGCATCAAAAGATAACTGATTATAGAAATGACGATTGACATCCAGAAAATCCATCTCCAGCCAATGGTTGAAGCTACTGCACCGCCAAAAAGCGAACAAAGTCCAGAACCACCCCATGAACCTATGGACCAGAAACTGACAGCACGCTGACGGGCAGGCCCCTCATAGTATGCTTTCAGTAATGCCAAAGTAGAAGGCATTATGCATGCAGCTGAAAGCCCCTGGATAATGCGGCCAACCATGAGGAATGCAACAGTTCCTGAAGGGGAAGCAGCAATCAATAAAGAACCTATTGCATTCAGCAAAACGCCGAACAAAGCAACTTTCACACGCCCGATGCGGTCTCCCAACCCACCCATGACAACAATAAATATTCCGGAAAACAGGGCCGTAATACTAACAGCTATGTTACTCAAGTTTTCATCAATACCCAGATCTGCTCTCATTGCCGGTGCAACATTAAGCGTTGTTTGTGCAAATAACCAGAAGGTAACAACACTTAAAACTATGCCAAGCAGGAGTTTGTCATCTCCCTTGTAACCAACCGATTCATTCATTCCAGCTTCAACTACCGAATTATTGCTTTTGTTTGTCATAATACTTCCCCTTCTTTATTTTCTTTAGCTAGCCACACTCCTGCAGCCGCCAACATTGTTTCAATTCCTGTTTGTAACGTGGGATATAACGCAGGTGCCCAGAATGGTGAATGAGGTCCGGGTAATTGCCCCACGGTACCTTCCTGCACTGCCCTGTCATACTTGCCTTGTTCACAACCACCAACAAACCAGTACATATAAGGAACATTCCAGACTTTACCATAGCGGCCAAAGTCTTCACTGGCACCCAGAGGCTGGGACTCAATCAAACGTTCACCAAAATGATTATGAAAGGCTGCAGATACCATTTTTGTTACTTGCGCATCGTTGACCGTAAGCGGAAAATTATTGATTTCCTCAAACACAGGATCTCGGGGTGCATTTGAAGCATGAGCTTCGGCAATACATATCCTTTTAATTGCCTCCAGCACATGTTTTCTGACCTCTTCGTCAGTAGTTCTTACATTTAATTTGATATATGCTTCAGCGGGGATAATGTTTTCAGCAGTGCCAGCATGAAATTCACCAACGGTAACAACAACTTGCGACTGTGGTGAAACCTCTCTTGAAACTATGGTCTGCAGGCGCAAAACCGCTGCCGCGGTCATTACTAAAGGATCGACGCCCTGATGTGGCATTCCCCCATGGGCACCCTTGCCAAAGAAACGCGCAAGCAAACTATCACCTGCTGTAAGTATTTGACCAGATCGATAAGCTACCGTTCCAGCTCGGAACTGCAGCAAATGCTGCCCCAGAATAACATCTGGTTTTGGAATCAAATCGATGAGACCATCATCAATCATCTTTTGCGATCCCTCAGCCGTTTCTTCAGCCGGTTGGAAGACAGTTACCAATGTTCCCTTCCAAAAAGCACGGCCATCAGAAAGAAGTTTGGCTGCACCAATTAACCAAGTTATATGCATATCATGGCCACAGGCATGAGCAACTGGAACCGTTTCGCCTTTAACATTGGTGGCTTCTCTGGTGCTTGCGTAAGAAAGTCCAGTTTCTTCTTTCATAGGTACTGCATCCATGTCTGCACGCAACATTACAGTTGGACCTTCTCCACTCCTTAAGATCCCTACAACTCCAGTACCGCCAATTTTCTCCTTTACTTCGAACCCATATGCACCTAATTGCCTTGCTACAATATCTGCCGTCCGTACTTCTTGCAATGGCAGTTCTGGGTTCTGATGCAAATCTTTGTAGATAGATTCTAGTAAAGGCAACTCCTGCTCAATGCTTGCAGAAAGTTGTGAAACAAAATTTGACATGATAATCCTCCTTTAAAATAAGATATCTGAGCGACCTATACTATATTACTTGTCTAATAACTCGAACTTCATACTTTTTAATCTTCAGTGAAACATTAAAAATCCCACCCCCGACTGGTCTTTTACTGATTAACTGAACAAAAAACAATATGAAAAACTGTTTTTATTTTAGCAATATAAACGCAACTATTTCTTAATTGCGATTATAATACAACTTTTAAATAAGAGCAAGAGAAATTTTTATTATTTTTTGCATATTTTTTTTAAATTTTTCCACCAAATAAAAAAGCCATCGACCACCCAAAATAATGGGTATTATGTCGATAGCTTTAAAAAAACGTATAAAGATCAATTAGGTTTGTAGAAGCTTGTCCTAATTTGCATTCTTCACATATTGCTTGCCATATTTTTTATGTATTTAGCCTGTATAGTTTGCCAGGTCTGCCGCGTGTGGCTGCAAACTCTTCACCGGCAACAACAACAAGTTCTACAGCATTAAGGCTACTGATGATGCGACGAATGTTTTGTTCAGTGACAGATAGCTGACTTGCTAACTGGGCTACTGTAAAAGTATCCCACTTCATTCTTTCCACGGTGGCTTCTATTTTGCGGAAGGTTTTTATCCCAACGGCAGCTTTGTGTAGCTTTTCTAATAAAAAAGCATCATTGGAATAGTAATCGTAGCTTACTTTTTTTTCCTGACTTGCGGCTTCAACAATACCGCCATCATCGCGAATAATAATAAGTCCACCATCTGTTTTTTCATCAATGTTGCGGATCGCACGGTACGCATTAAATTCCGCATTGGAAACTGTCTCCCCAAAACCTACGCCAGCTCTCACAGATACATCAAAGTTGATTGCAATACCCATCTGTTGTATCGTTTCCCTTAGCGTACCTAGTTCCTGCTCGATGGCGCCTCTTGAACTGAAAATCTCGTATACACCACTGCCTTTTTCGAGCAGATATCCGTCCAAGCTATTACACAATGGCAATAATACGCCTTTAAGTTTCCATTCTAAATTTTGCAGCATGGAAAGAGATTTGGCCTTTTCAATAACATCCTCATATTGATTTATGGCAATTATTACAGAACCAACCTGCGTAGTTTTAAAATACGAAGTTTTTACTTTTTCCGTAATTATTTTCAGCGACTGATATATTTCCTGCTTCGTCAAAGTCAGTGCATAAACAGGAACATTTTGTGCTTCAAGATTATGAAATACAGTACGAAAAGCTGTTATAGCTCCGTCTGTCTTCCCCTCCTGCCACAACCTGAGATGAAAGTTTGTAATTTCCTCTAAATCATATTTTTGATCATAGTACTTGATATAAACTCCATCTAATGGAAGCCCTGTCTCTTTGATCGTCTGTCCAATATCCATCAATGATTCATACATATCTACAGATATTCTGGGCAAACTTGTTTTATTTTTATAAGCAATTTGCAGGCAATTTATATACAAGCCAGCGCCCATAGATTGACAATACGATACATTATCCTCATTTTCCAAGTGCTCTTTAGCAATAGCGTAAGGCAAAGGACCTGAAAAAAGCCACCCATCCACTTTTCTTTTTTGATTGAATAAAATTGGCTGGATTTCATTTTCATCTTCAAAAGGAAATGGTATGAATTTAATGCTGTCTTCAAACTCCCGGCTGACTGCCATAATCCGCTCTACTGACTGCGTCGCGCCAATAATGCCTATTTTATATTTCATTAATTATTCTCCCTTAAATATAAATTCGTATCTCTACCTTTCTATGCTTTTTAATAAAATCCTTCAAAAGTTACGTTTACTAGTCACAAATTCTGTTCAATCCAGTCCTTTAATATTACGACATGATTTATTTTGTCATTCTTTCAAAAGCTAAAATATTACTATTAAACTTTGATTTCTCCTGCCAATACTTTTTTATAATCAGTATAATTTTTCTTCAGTAACTCTGGGGTGTTTAATTCGTATGGACACTTCGCTTTGCAAGCTCCGCAGTTAAAACAGCCTTCGATTTTTTTCATCTTTTCTTGATTTACCGGCGACAGCCAGCTTGCGGTTGGTGCACGTCTTAACATCAAAGACATTCTCGCGCAGGTGTTGATTTCGATTCCTGCCGGACAAGGCATGCAATAACCACATCCACGACAAAAATCACCCGTTAGTGACGCTTTTTCTTTTTGGATAAATTCTTGTATTTCATCTGTCAGCTGGGGCGCATCTTCCATAAAGGACAACCATTCGTCCAATTCGCTTTCTCGCTGAATTCCCCAGATCGGAAGCACATTATCGAATTGGGACATAAATGCATAGGCAGCTTGGGCGTTATTTATTAGCCCACCTGCCAAGCCCTTCATCGCAATGAATCCCATGTTTTTCTCTTTGCATTTCCGAACCAAAGCCAGTTCTTTATCGGACGAAAGGTAACTGAAAGGAAATTGCATAGTTTCATACAATCCGAATTCGACGCATTCCATGGCTACGCCGATTTTGTGGCAGGTAACACCAATGTGCCGAATCTTGCCTTGTTTTTTTGCTTCCAGCATGCATTCATACATTTTTGTTCCGTCGTTTGGCGAGTAACAGATATCTGTATTGTGAAATTGGTAAATGTCTATGTAATCAGTTTGCAAGTTATGAAGCGACGTTTCGAGATGATTCCAAAAATCTTCTGGTGTTTTTGCAGCGGTTTTAGTGGCGATAAAAATCTTTTCTCGCATTTTCCCAAAAGCTTTGCCAAGTTTTTCTTCGCTGTCAGAATAGGCCCTGGCAGTATCGAAAAAACGAATGCCACCGTCATAAGCTTTATGCAAAATTCTCATTGCAGTATCCATATCGGCTCTTTGTACAGGAAGTGCTCCAAAGGCGTTTTGGCAAGTAATGATTCCAGTGGTACCTAATATGATCTGTCGAGGTTTTATCCCCATATTTTCTCATCCTCTTTTCTAGCGTTTGTATGACGCATTCTCTATTTTGTTAAGCAAAATCGCATAAAACAAGTATTAAAAACAATTCTATGCTACAACGCAAAATCCTCTATTTCCTTATGCCCGATTAAAACAAGTATACCCATGAAAAAACATAACTGATTAATGGGCAAATACTGACCTCTGCTAAGCTATCAAAAAATTGCTATGCAATAATTCTTATAGCAAAAACGCTAGTCCATTATCAGCAATTTCACAAATAGAAGTAAATATACTATAATTAATCAAAATCAAAAAAGACTGTTGGGAGGCAATTTAGTGGCTTCGATATTAATGTTTGTCTTCTTTTTCTGTTCGCTGCTGTTGAGTCTCTATATGGCAATTTCTCTGCTGTACCCGCTGCTTTTAGGGCTGGCAGGCTTTGTAGTGCTGGCGTTTTTTCGCGGTCATTCTTTGCCAAGCCTGTTTTCGATGCTGCTTAATGGTTCCATGCAGTCTCTGCTCGTTATTCGGATTTTCGTTTTGATTGGCATAATCACTGCTGTTTGGCGAGCCTGTGGAACTATTCCCTTCATCGTTTACTATGGCATCGCTTATTTGAGTGAACAGTATTTCATACTTTCCGCTTTTCTCCTGAGTTCCATTATGTCCATTCTGCTGGGCACTTCCTTCGGCACGGTAGGAACTATGGGCGTAATTCTTATGGTCCTTGCTAAAAGCGGTAATGTGGATGTAAACATTGTGGCCGGCGCAATCATTGCGGGGGCTTTTTTGGGTGACAGATGTTCTCCTATGTCCTCCAGTGCCAATCTGGTTGCAGCACTGACCAAGACCAGCCTGTATCTTAACTTGGAAAATATGTTAAAAACCTCTGTGCTTCCTTTCATTTTGACTTGTGCAGGCTATGCATTTTTCTCACTGGGTCATCCCTTGATTGGCGGAAACAACCCCATTCTCGCTGCTATACCACAGTCTTTCGACCTCAATCCAATTGTATTGTTGCCGGCTGTCTTGATTCTCGCAATGGCAGCAGTAAAAATAGATGTGAAAATGTCTATGTTTCTAAGTAGTCTGGTTGGAATGGCGATCGCTTTGTTTGTTCAGAAAGTTGAACTTTTAATACTATTGGAATATGTGGCAACTGGCTACCAGTTGGGACAGCAAGGCCCTTTATCCGAGGTCATAAAAGGCGGAGGATTGCTTTCGATGCTTCAAGTTTCGCTGATTGTGCTGATTTCATCTGCATATTCCGGGCTCTTCGCTGGCACTGGCCTGCTTCGTGACATTGAGCTTGCCTATGAGTTAATAAGCCGTAAAACTGGTATTTATATCAGCACTTTGATTACTAGTTTTGTCACATCAGCTTTTGCCTGCAATCAAACTTTGGCCGTCATGCTTACTCATCAGCTCGCCCAGGAAACCTATGAAAAGAAACAGGTTAATCGATATCGTCTGGCCCTTGACCTTGAAAATACCGTAATTGTCATTTCACCACTAATCCCCTGGAACATTGCCGGTGCTGTTCCTGCTGCTGCACTTTCAGCTGATTCTGGCTTTATTCCTTATGCGCTGTATCTATTTTTTGTTCCCCTGACATATTTCTTTACGCGCAAGGCCACAATCAAAGAAGAAGAAACTTAAATTTTGCTTTATTATACTCCTAAAACATTAATTTTCTTAACTCAATAAAATATATGAAACTGCAAGAAGCTCCATGTTAGTTAAAAAGGTTGCCGTGCTATGTGTTTATAAGCAAGGCAACCTTTTTCCATTTTTTATACGTTATGGCGGTTTTCAATTGCTCCACTCTTAAACTCATCAACTAATATTCCCGACTCCCCCCATAAAAAGAAAATTCGCCCAAACTATAAGTCCAGGCGAACAAAAATAAATGTATTTTTTCTATATATTGAAAGGGAAACAGTTACTTATAAAAACTATCCTTAATCACATAAGGTGTTTGACAGTGCTTTCGAGATCCAGCGTATGAACGACGCAATGCGCTTTACCACATATTTTTGCCTTATAGAGAGCGCTGTCACTTTTGCGCAAAAGTTCATCGAATTGAACCGGATTAGTGACTGTCATTTTTGCAATGCCTATGCTGACAGAAAGTGCCTGCAACTCCGAAGTTCCCGGAAAATAGCATTTGAATTTTTTGATGAGCTGTTCTGCTCTCTCTTGCAAGTCTTCGATTCGGTGTTTGCCTAAAATGACGATGACAAA
>CAYRVN010000051.1:0-10498 GCA_964427675.1 uncultured Acidaminococcales bacterium | reverse complement strand
TTGCGGGCAATGGTGCGAGAGCCAACCGGTTCGGCAGTAGAGATATAATCTTCAATAATTATTTGCAGGATTCTTTTCTTTCTTTCATTAAGCACCATTACACCTCCTGCCTTTTCTTTCTTTGTTAGCACTCTCTCTATTGGAGTGCTAACATCTGATATAAAATTACCACTTAGAACTCTTGTTGTCAAGCTTTTTATAGAAAGATTATAAAAATAACTCGAAAATTTCGTTGCCGAATTTCATGCCAAGCTTAGTTAGTTTTAGATTGTTGGCAGCCTGATCAAAGCTCACCATTTCTTTATTAATATATTTTTTTATTTCCTGCCCGAACATAGTCATAACATCAACGCCGAAACGTTCCTTTGCAACAGACAAATCAATACCCTCACCTGTGCGCAAGCCCAGGAACATAAATTCTGCCAAACTTGTCCTTGCAGGCAACTGTTCGATGGTTGGAGCTGCACCTCTTATGTAACTTTCAATATCTGCCGCATTGCTCATTCTCTGTTTGCCGTCGTACGAACAGGCTGCACTGCCAAATCCGTAGTATGGTAAATAACGCCAATAAACAAGATTATGCAGCGATTCCTGGCCTGTGCGCGCAAAATTCGATATTTCATAACGATGCAGTCCATGTTCTTCTAAATAACTAATTGTATGGTCATACATCCTTTCCGCTTCTTCTTCACTGGGCAACATCAAAGAACCCTTTGCCAGCATGGCTGCTAAGGGCGTTCCCTCTTCCACGGTCAGTCCATAAACTGACAGGTGGCTGATGGCAGAAGCTACAATGGTTGCCAGCGTATCTTTAAATGTAGCCAACGTTTGCAATGGTAAACCATAGATGAGGTCAGCACTAATTCTTTTAAAGCCTGCCTTAGAAGCCTGCTCGATAGCCTGTAAAGCTTCCCTCGCCGTATGCAGCCGACCAATTGTTTTCAATTCTTTATCATTCAAGCTCTGAACACCAAAGCTAACCCTGTCTATGCCTATTTCCCGATATTGGCACAGTTTGGCAAAATCTACCGTCCCCGGGTTCATTTCCATGGTTACTTCTGCGGGTTCACGCCATAATTCCATTTCTTCAAGAGCATTGATTATCATTTTCAAATCATCAATCGGCAATAAAGATGGCGTACCACCGCCAAAGAAGACAGTAGCCCGCTCACTAATCGGCATTTCGCCTGCTCTGCGCCTGATTTCTTCTACCATAGCCAAGGCATATTGGTGCATTAATCCGCTCTTGTTAGCGAAAGAAGCAAAATCACAATATAAGCATTTTTGCATACAAAAGGGGATATGTATGTATATCCCCTGAGTTTGTTCCCATTGTTTTTTCATTTTGATCAATCCATTTTCAATATTGCCATAAAGGCTTCTTGCGGCAATTCAACGCTGCCAACCTGCTTCATACGTTTTTTGCCTTCTTTTTGTTTTTCCAACAGTTTACGCTTACGTGAAATATCACCGCCGTAACATTTGGCCAAAACATCTTTGCGCATAGCGCGTACTGTTTCGCGGGCGATTACTTTATTACCGATGGCTGCCTGCACAGGAATTTCAAACATTTGACGAGGAATCAAGCCTCTCAATTTCTCAACAAGCTGACGTCCCCTTCTTTGTGCGCTTTCCCTATGCACAATTGCTGACAAGGCATCAACCGGTTCGCCATTAAGAAGGATGTCTACTTTAACCAGGCTGGAAGTGCGATAACCGTGAAGTTCGTAATCAAGCGAAGCATAGCCTCTGGTAGCTGATTTCAAACGATCAAAGTAATCATAAATAATTTCACTAAGCGGTAATGAATAGTGGATCATGACGCGGTTTTCGTCAACATAAGTCATATTCTCATACTCACCGCGCTTTTCCTGGGAGAGTTCCATAACAGGCCCCACATAGTCCTTTGGAGCAATGATAGTTGCTCTTACATAAGGTTCTTCAACATGATCTATTACTGTAGGATCCGGGAAAAGTGCCGGATTGTCAATCATTTCAACATTGCCATCTGTAAGGAATACTTGGTAAATAACGTTAGGCGCTGTGGTAATAAGAGTAAGACCGTACTCTCTCTCCAGTCTTTCTTTGATAACATCCATATGCAGAAGACCCAGGAAGCCGCAACGGAAACCGAAGCCAAGCGCAAGTGAAGTTTCCGGTTCAAAAACCAAGGAAGCATCGTTAAGCTGTAATTTTTCCAACGCATCGCGCAAATTATCATAATCCGAATTTTCAACAGGGTATAAGCCACAGAAAACCATCGGCGTTGCCTTGCGATAACCCGGCAAAGGTGCGTCAGCAGGATTTTTACTGTCAGTAACCGTATCACCTACACGTGCATCCTTAACGTTCTTGATTGCCGCTGCAAAGAAACCTACCTGACCGACTTCCAAGACGTCAACATTAACGAGATCCGGTTTGAAGACACCAACTTCTGTTACCTCAAAAACCTTACCAGTAGCCATCATTTTGATACTCATGCCCTTGCGGATCTGTCCATCGACTACACGAATATATAAGACAACACCTTTGTAAGCATCAAATTTCGAATCAAAAACCAAGGCTTTCAAAGGCTTCTTTTCATCGCCTTTCGGAGGCGGAACTTTTTTGACAATTTCTTCCAGTACTTCTTCTATGCCAAAACCGGTTTTGGCACTGGTAAGCACTGCTTCTGAAGCATCGATACCAATAACTTCTTCAATTTCTTTTTTAACTTTTTCCGGCTCGGCACTGGGAAGGTCAATTTTGTTAATGACTGGTATTATCTCCAGGTCATGCTCTAGCGCTAAATAAACATTAGCGAGCGTTTGCGCCTCAATTCCCTGGCTGGCATCAACAACAAGCAGCGCACCCTCACAAGCAGCCAAGGCACGTGATACTTCATACGTAAAATCAACATGTCCAGGGGTATCTATTAAATTAAGCATATAGGTTTTACCATCTTTTGCTTCATAGGAAATACGTACAGCCTGTGCTTTAATTGTAATACCTCTTTCACGTTCCAGATCCAACTGATCAAGCACCTGTTCTTCCATTTCACGCTTTGATAATGTTCCGGTGCTCTCAATAAGACGGTCTGCGAGAGTTGATTTACCATGGTCAATATGAGCAATAATTGAAAAATTTCTAATTAGTTCCTGCGACATTCTTTTACCTCAGTCTTTCTTCATAGCTAAATATATAAATGTTTGATATTATATTCGTAATTATGATTATAACATTCTGCAAGCTTTTCTAGCAAGATAACCGCTAGCGTATTAAAATTAGCATAGCTTAATAATTTACAAGAGGAAGGCAATGGCTAAAGAATCGACTGGCTTGCTGCACATCAGCGACCGGCTGCTTGCAGGCGAATTGTCGCGTGTGGAAGCAGTGTGAGAAACTCTTTAACACTTATCATATAAACTTTAACAAAGGTCTTGCCAAAAATCTTCTATCGTGATAAAATTCATTGGTAAAGTAATTTTTAGGAGGTGAATTCATTGCCAAATATTAAATCTTCTATCCGTAGCGTAAAAACCGATGCAGAACGTCGTGCAAAAAATGCACCTATAAAAGCGGCTCTTCGCAATGCTTCCCGTAAAGTGGTTGCTGTAGCTGAGGCTGGTTCTAAAGAAGACGCACAAACAACTTTCGTTAATGCAACCGGTTTACTTGATAAAGCTGCCCGTAAAGGTATTATCCACAAAAATGCAGCAGCACGCAAGAAATCCAGACTTGCTAAACGTGTTAATGCAATGGAATAGCAACAATATAAACCTGCTCATCGGAGCGGGTTTTTTTGTTATCTAAAAACTGTCCCTTTAAATTTTCATGAAACTGGATGTTTTTTACCTAACAGTTTTGCGTTAGACTTGGTTTAATCTAATAAAATCGAGGTACGCAAACAATGATTGATAGTAAAAATCTACGAAAATTAACTTTAGCTTCTATGTTAGCCGCTATGGCCTTTGTCTGCTTTGCTTATTTGCGCATAGAAATACCAATGGGCGGCGGCATGACAGGTAAAATTTATATCGGACATGCTTTTATAATTCTTTCCGCTCTGCTTTTAGGGGGCAAATATGGTGCATTGACAGGTGCAGTTGGCTTGACTTTGGCTGATATTCTAGCCGGCTACATGACTTCAGCACCGCCTACATTCCTCTCGAAACTGCTGATCGGCTTATCTACTGGTTTCTTTGCCCACAATATTATGCACCTTAATGAACTTACTGATGAAAAGAAAATCTATACGGCTACTCTTATTGCTTCTATTGGCAGTTGTCTTGTAAATGTGGTTACGGAGCCTCTTATCCGTTATGCTTTCAAAGTATATATCTTAGGTTATGCACCACAAGTGGCTGAGCTTTCTTCCATAAACTGTGCCATATCCATGGCCACAAGCGCTGTTCCTTCTGTAGTAATAGCTGTTTTGCTTTATAATGTAGTCCGCAATAGAATTAAGTTACAGGAAATATATTAATTTGCATAACAACAAAAAACCTGCTCATATGAGCAGGTTTTTTTATTACCAATTTTATAATTTTGAACTTTCTCTTGCAACAATACGATCAAGTATTTCAGCTGCTTTGAAAATAACGAGATTACATTTGATCTCATCATTCCTATATTTTTCTTTAAGGCACTTACAATCGATGCAGCCCATTTCATTTTTGAAGATTTCAATGAATTCACTTTCCAGCTCTTTAATGCGTGTGCCTTCATGGGAACGTTGTTTAACATAGAGATGACTTAAGACCATAATTCCGCCGGTAATGGCACCGCAGATGCTTTCAACACCCATACCGCCGCCAAAGCCAGCAGCTAATTTTAAAGCTTCAGGTGTAAGCTTTAAATCATAAGCCCAGTTCGCTCCATAAAGCATTTTTTCTGCACAGTTCAAATCAGTATCATTTCCAAAACCTTTTTGTAATAATGCCAACAACATAAATTCTACCTCCCACAATTATTGTTGAAACTCTGTATCCCATGCCCATGGCAGAATTCCTGATATTACTTCAACTTCTGTAAATTATATTCATTAACAACATTAATATTCATTGCTAAAAGTTTTTCAGCAGTTACACCATTGCCGGCAATTTTTTTGCCGCTGAAAGTTCCATCGTAAATAATGCCGCAGCCGCAAGAAGGGCTTTGCGCTTTTAATACCGCCTGTTGGCAGCCATGTTCCAAAGCGATGTCTGCAGTTCTTTCCGCTCCAAGTTTGAAGTAACTTGTTACGTCCTGGCCTTCCTTATTAACTACCAGCTCACCGAGCCTTTCCGCTGCCGGTCTTGGTGTAACCAGCCCGCCGAGTATTTCAGGGCAAACTGGTATCAGATTATATTTCTCACTTAAGGAAGCAATTTCCTTATGAGTATTTATATCTCCATTATACCTGCATTTAATGCCCAAGAAACAGGCACTGACTAAAATCGGTTCTTTAAGCATCATGTTTATTACCCCCTCTTCAATTTATCATGCAATAACATAACCAGAATTTCTTCCAGCTGTTCAAATTTTCTGCCGCCTTTACGCAGGTCAATATTGAGTTGGGCAAGTGCCGTTAAACATTTTTGCAGGCTGTCCATAGTAAATAATTTGCTTTGTGCCATTGTTTTTTGTGCAATAAAAGGATGCATTTTGAGTTCGTTAGCAATAGCGCTTTTGTCGCAGCCAGCTTCCACAAGTTCTTTTACTTGCCACAATTTGCGGATTTGCGAGCTTATAATGCCATTAACCTTCAGGACATTAGTCCCTCTTTTTTCTTCCAAGGCCAGTAAGGTCAAAACTTCTTCTGTCTTTTTCTCTGCAATTGCGTTCGTCAAAGCGAAAATCGAGACCTCGGGTAATTCAGAGAAAATTGCCTCTACATCCTGTCGCGTCCATTTTTTCCTTGTCCCGGCATAAATTGCCAGTTTTTCAATTTCATTAGCTAGCAGCAATAAAGGGACGTTGTCCGTTGCAGCCATATATTCCACTACCAATTCAGCAGCGCCATATTCCCACCTGCAACCATAAAGATCCGCTTGTTCGTCGAGCCAAGGCCTTAAATTATATGATTTGATGGCTTTGCTCTCAACAATTGCTGCAATTGGCAAAAGAGCTTTATAAAACTTTGAGCGTTTATCAAGTTTTTCCACAGTACATACAATCTGGCAAAAATCGGGAACGTTAGTCAGCAGTTCGCTTAATTGTGCCTGTTGTTCCTTACGCGCCTCGCTGTCTTGTTGTTTGTCCTGTTTAAGAATTTTGGGGTCTTTTATCAACACCATGTTCTTTCCTGAAAAAAACGGATAACTGTTGATATTAGTTTCCAGTTCCTTTAAAGGTAGTTCCTTGTCGAAAACATTTATTTCTCTGTCACGTTCTGCCACAGCAGCAAAGGTTGTCTGCAAAACAGCTTTTACTATTTTTTCTTTATAATAATCTTCTTCACCCCAGATAATGATAACCGGAGGAATTTCAAGATTTTTTTCCAAAGTTTCCAGAAATTTTTCTGCTGAAATTTCCATCTTTTACTCCCTGCTAAAAGTATTTCCCCTGATACCGATAACTATACCATGTGCAGTTTGAACCGTCAAAAACAACTTTAATATTGCCAGCATGGTCTGTGCGCAATACTTTTGCTCCAATTGCCTGCAATTTTTCTAAAGTTTCAGGTGCAGGATGTCCAAACTTATTGTCAGCGCCTACGGAAATAACAGCTAACCCAGGCTGCACCGCTTGCAAAAATTCAAATGATGACGATGTTTTGGAGCCATGATGGGAAACCTTCAGGACATCAGCCTTAATTGGGCCTCCACTTGCCGCAATTTCTTCTTCCTCAGTAGCGTCACCGGTAAAAATGATGCTCTTGCCACCTTCAGTTATTTTCATGATTGCAGAGCTCTCATTCTCATTATGGTTTTCCTCTAAAGTTGATGCCAGCGGTGCTTCAATAATATCTATTTGGCAGGAACCCAAATTGTATTGTTGCCCACTGGACAGGTACTTTATCTGGCTTTTATCTTTTATGAAGTTAAGTAATGCAGAAACATCCTGGCTAGGCTCTTCCCGCGGCAATAAAACACAGCCTATCGGAATCGACCGTGCGACAGCTGCCGCACCACCTGCATGATCATGATGCCCATGACTAAGCGTTAAGACATCTAACTTGTTAATACCTAAATACCTTAAAAACGGGATAATAATCCTTTCCCCTGTGTCATAATTGCCGCGTAACCCGCCCGTATCGACTAAAATAGTTTTTTTGTCTTCTGTAATAATAAGTGCGGCATCACCTTGACCAACATCAATGAAATAGACCGTAAAAGACTGTCGTACGAAATGCATTGTTAAGCCAGGCAACAATATTACGAGACAAGTTAATGCCATGACTATTTTTCTTTCATAGTCACTAAAGCCGTCCAAAGGCCAGACTCGAAATAAACATATTAAAAGCAAATAGTAAACTAATGCAGTTACGAATGGTGTGCGTGCAATATTAATGTTGGCAAGTGGCCAACCGGCAATCCAATTCGTAACGGTCAAAGCCGGTCCTAACAAAAGGCTTGCAACCATCAAGAGAACAATCCCCAAAGGTTTAACAATAAAACACAGAAACAACCCCGCCATTGTTAAAAGCACAATGAATTCCACAACTGGCACAACGATGAGGTTTGCAGCCAACGAACTGATGGACAGCTGGTGAAAATAATGAACCAACAAAGGCAGCACAGCGAGCTGTGCTGCAATCGTCACAGCCAAAGCATCAGCAAAATATTTCGGCATATATTTCTCTAACCAAGCTTTGACTGAAGGGAATAGATAAATTAGGCCTCCCGTAGAAGCAAATGAAAGCTGGAAGCCGATGTCCAAAATCCACATCGGTCTGTAACAAAGCATACTTATAGCAACGAACGCCAGGACTGCCCCACTATCTTCATTTCTTTGCAAGACAAGCCCTAGCAACATTGCCATTCCCATCAGAGCCGAACGCATTACAGGTGGTGAGAAGCCGCAAATCAGGCAGTAACCTATAACGGTTGCAGCCGCTATCGCCACAGATAAGTTTTTTCTAACACGCAAAATCCCCAATAAAGAAAGCACAAAACCAATCAAGAGTGCAACATGACTACCTGATACAGAAAGGATATGCACGATACCGGTGGTGGAAAAATTCCTGACGGTGTCTTCGTCAATGCCGTCATAGCCGCCTAAAGTCATTCCTGCAAGAATAGCGGCATCTTTTTCCGGCATAACTTTTTTCAGCTGCGAGCGCATAGAATTTGCTACCGCCGCCAGATAAGAAGACCAGGGTCTCTGGATATCAATATAACGTACCTGTTCCGCTCTGATCGACATTCTGCCGCCGATGCCCTGCACTTTAGCAGCTATTTCAGTATCAAAGACACCAGGATTAGCAAATCCTCGTATAGGCTTGATTTCACCTTGCACGTTCAGCCGCCCATAGCCTAGCGTCCTTATTTTACTATTTCGCGGCACCTTGGTAATTGCTAAACGCAGACTGCCATTAGTAGTAAGAGTTTTACCATCCTGCTTAATAAGCTCGCAATCCATGCGCAAACTTATCGCGCCATCTTCCAGCTCCTTCACGGTCCCTGGTATTATCGTTCCGCTAACCACGACTTCCTGATTTAAATATTTTTCTATATCATTCGTACCAATTCTGCCGCCGGCAGCACCTACCGCCCAGCCACACACGAAAATGAAAGCGGCAACGAAACAAAGCAGCTCTTTTAAATTTTTAGTTCTATTGTAAAAATAAAGACCGATAATGCTTAATAACACTAAGAACGCCAAAATCCACGTTAAACCTAAAAATTGTCGGTAACAAAAACCAAAATAATCACCAAGACAGAACAACAACCCACCATAGAGAGAATATGCCATTTCAGACGTCCAGATAATCCTTTATTTTTTGGAATTTGGCTTTACCAATACCCTTAACATTCATAATATCCTCAATCTTGTTAAAATGATGCTGCTGTCTGTATTCGATAATTTTTTGTGCAGTTACCTGTCCTACTCCCGGCAAATTTTCCAGCTCTTCAAGAGTAGCTGAATTCAGATTAACTGTTGTTAAATCCTCCTGTACCGCTTCCGCACCTCTCACGTTTCCCGCTGAGTTTCTTCCTTGGCTATTGCCGACCCTCGTTTTTGCTTGTTTCACATTCAATGCCGGCACATTTATTTGCATACCATCCTTGCATTTTTTAGCCAGGTTAACCTTGTTAACGTTGGCATTTAAAGTCATGCCTCCTGCCTTTTCAATAGCTTCCTTTGCCCTGCTCCCTGCCGGCATTTCGTACATACCAGGATTTTTCACTTCCCCGCTGACATATACCGTTAAGCCTTTAGTTTTACTTTCTGCTAAGGGCTCTCCATTTTGCATGACTCCCCCTTCAAGTTTGCCTGGCGTGCTTTGCCAGATGCTCAGACCCGCGAGAATAACAATCAGTGATGCTATGACAACTAACTTTTTCTTTTCCCACAAATTCACTCTAAGACCCCCATAAAAAAACTCACCCCGGCTGCCCTGATGGCGTTACCGTGAGTGAGTCTCGAATAGCGTCGTTTTGGAAAAACTTTCTACCATTTACTATCTTTCTTTTATCTTAACACTCCCCAAATTATTATTCAAATAAAGAAACTCTGCAAAGTAATAAAGGGGTTGACCGGCTAAGACCGGTCAACCCCTTTATTTTTATTAACGTACGACAATATTTACCAATCTCTTTGGAACACAAACCACTTTGACAATTTCTTTGCCGCCGATCAGTTCTTTAATCTTGGCATCTGACAAAGCAAAAGCTTCCAGTTCTTCTTTCGTGGCTTCAGACGGAACAACAATACGTTCTTTTCCCTTGCCGTTGATCTGAAGAATAACTTCAACTTCAGCTACCTTCATGGCCTCTTCATCATAGGAAGGCCAGGCTGCTTTATGAACACTGCCATTAGCATCAATAACCTTGGTCCACAGCTCCTCGGTAATATGCGGAACAAACGGAGAAAGCAAACGAAGCAGGGCTGAAATTGCTTCAAAAATAAGACCGGCATTAGGATTGTTTTTCTTTTCCTTATAAGCATAAAGCCCATTCACTAATTCCATCATGGCACTGATTGCTGTATTGAAATTAAAACGTTGTTCAATATCATCAGTTACTTTTTTAATGCTGGTATGGAGAATGCGGCGCAATTCTTTATCGTCTTCGTCCAAGGCAGCCACATCATAAGAAACTTCATGTTGCTCCAATTGCGGTGCAAAATGAGCTACAATACGCCATACTCTGTTCAAGAAGCGAAATGAGCCCTCAACACCTTGGTCGCTCCACTCCAATTCTCTTTCCGGCGGAGCAGCAAAGAGGATGAAGAGACGAGCTGTATCTGCGCCGTATTTGCTAATGATTTCTTCCGGTGAAACAACATTGCCAAGAGATTTTGACATCTTGGCTCCGTCTTTAATAACCATACCCTGTGTCAAAAGATTCTTAAACGGCTCGCCAGCTTCTAC
>CAYRVN010000050.1:0-10799 GCA_964427675.1 uncultured Acidaminococcales bacterium | reverse complement strand
CCAAAGAACCTTATGATGTACTGGTGATCGGCGGCGGTCCTGCCGGCACAAGCGCTGCCATCTATGCAGCCCGCAAAGGACTGCGCACAGGCCTGTTGGCCGAAAAGCTTGGTGGCCAGATCAACGATACTTTCGGCATCGAAAATTTCATCAGTATCAAATACACGGAAGGTCCGACCCTTGCCGCCAACATTGAGGAACATCTTCGTTCCTATGATATCGATGTTATCAAGCTGCAAAAGGTCAGAACCTTGAAGAAAGCCGATTTGATAGAGATTGAGCTGGCAAGCGGTGTAATCCTGCTCAGCAAGACAGTAATCATCGCAACCGGCGCCCGTTGGCGCAATATCAACGTTCCCGGCGAAGCCGTATACAAGGCGAAAGGCGTCGCCTATTGCCCGCACTGCGATGGTCCTTTGTTCAAAGGCAAAAATGTCGCCGTTATCGGCGGCGGCAATTCCGGTGTGGAAGCAGCGCTCGATCTGGCAGGACTTGCCAGCCACGTGACACTGTTGCAGGCCTCTGACAAACTGACGGCCGACGAAATCCTTCAGAGCCGCGTTTACAGCAAAGAAAACATCACGGTAATAACCAATGCCAAGACTACTGAGATTTTCGGCAGTGATAAGGTGCAGGGACTTACTTACCTGGATTGTCTGCAGAATGAACAGAAAAAAATCGCTGTAGACGGCATCTTCATTCAAATCGGCCTCTTGCCTAATACGGAATGGCTGCAAGGAACGCTGGACTTGAATGCCTTCGGCGAAATCGTAGTTGATAAATATGGTGCAACCAACATTCCCGGTGTTTTTGCCGCTGGCGATTGCACCGATTGTCCGTACAAACAAATAATCATTTCTATGGGAGCAGGGGCTAATGCAGCACTGAGTGCCTTTGACTACCTGATCAGAAACTAATATAATATCTCCTTATTTCCCCTCACAACAAGAAAAGCTAACTGCTCGTATTCATGGCAGTTAGCTTTCTTGTTTTTTAATATTTTGCTTTTCTCTTATTACGCTACTTCTTTTGTTCGCTGCTGCGCTGTTCGCCGTAGAATTGAACAAATTTTTCCGCAATCTTCGATAATGGCCTATCTTTGACCTTCACTATATCTTTTTGCATAATAAAACGCTTATCGTTGAGTTTTTTTATGACGAGCTGATCGCCAAAGTATTCGCTGTCCTCAGCAGTAACTATCGCAACAGCGATATTATCCTTAGCCCACTGCAAAGTAGTTGATTTCGTTGTATTGATACTCATGATCTTTGGTGTAAAGTTGGAATCCCGGCAAATCCTGCGGAAAATTGCGCCGCCGCTACCTGACAAGCTCAACGGGATATTCTGCAGATCTTTTAAATTCAAAGTTTTTTTGTCATCCAGCCAAGGTGATTCGACATTAAAAACAGCAACCATGTACTCAGGGCGCGAGAACAAAACGTCAAAATGTTCGGGCCGGTCAAGTTTGGTAGTGGTAATGCCAATTTCTGCCACACCATTTAATAATTGCTGAGTTTGCTCGGAAGCGATTGCTTCATATATTTCATAAGTAACTTTCGGATAAAGTTGGGAGAATCTTTTGATGGAGCGGCTGATAAAAAGCGGGGAACGGGAATAAGCGCTGCTAAGGCGCAAAACACCGACAACACCTTCATTGATGCTGGCGATTTCCGTCTTGGCCGAATCTTCCAGGGAAGTGATATATTTCGCTTTTTCGTATAATACGCGGCCTGCTTCGGTCAGAATTACTTCTTTCCTCCCACGCTGTAGCAGAATCAGCGGCCCGCCATAAAACCCTTCCAGCATTCTGAGCTGCTTGCTGAGCGAAGGCTGCGTAATATGCATGCGTTCAGCCGCTGCCGTAACGCTGCCGGCGTCGATGATAGCCAAAAAATTCTTGTATATCTCTATATCCACGGGACTTCCCCCTCCTTTATTACACGCATTATACCACATTATCCCTACCGTTTTAAATATAACCAATTGGAATATTTAACATGAAAATTAACCATTATTATTATTAAAAACTTATGGTTATAATGTAAGCAAGATAAGAGATAAGTTTAATAGTTCAGCAATGTACGCTGGTCAGATAATTACTTCAAAGGGGAGGTAAGCTATAATGAAAGAAATTTACGAAGTCAAAGGCGGCTTGTTTTCAATGGCTCTCATGACCGTCCTGTCAATCATAGTATTTAACAACCTTTAATAAATCCAAGACTCCATACTCCTTATAAAGAAAGCGCAATGGGAATCGTTCCCCTTGCGCTTTCTCTTTTTGTTCTTCCAAAAAGCGGTCAAAGAAAACGGTCAACGGGGACCGTCCCCGTTGACCGTTTTTTCGTTGCTAAACTCCAGCTTCCATCACTCGCGTCCGTACTCATCGTCAAATCTGATGATATCATCCTCTTCGAGATATTGACCATTTTGAACCTCAATAATTTCCAGTATGCTATCACCAACATTTTCAAGGCGGTGTTTATCCCCAACAGCAATATGCGCGCCTTCGTGAACGCCGAAAAAGATTTCCTTGTCCGCCAGTGTAAGCTTGCCCCTGCCGGCAATGACCGTCCAGTGCTCACTTCTTTCAGAATGTTGCTGCATGCTTAGCTTGCCGCCTGGCTTGACGATAATTCTTTTGACCTTGTAGCCGGGGCCTTTGGCAATAATGGTATAGCTGCCCCAGGGCCGATGCATCGTTGTTGCCTCGTTCGTTTTACAGCCTTTCTTCTCTTCCAGCAGCGTCACCATTTTTTTCACCTTTTGAGACTCGCCTTTTTTGAAAACCAGCACGGCATTCGTTGTCTCAATCACACCGATGTTCTCGAGGCCTATGCCGGCAACCGTTCTGTTACTGCTAAACAGCATTGTGTTTTTGCAATCCAGCTGATGAGCATCGCCCTTGATGATATTCATTTCTTCATCCTGTCCCATTATCTCGGTCACAGTATCCCAGGAACCTACGTCGTTCCAATTCGTCGTCAACGGCAGCATTTTGAGATTGCTCGATTTTTCCGCAAAAGCATAATCAAGCGAAACATCCGGCATCTCCGCAAAATTTGCCAGAAACTCTTCATAAGGTTTGCTGTAGTCATTTAGAATATCGGATCTATAGGATGCCAGTTCCTGCTTCATTTGCCCGATAGTGAAAGCAAACATGCCTGAGTTCCAATAATAGCTGCCGTCTTGCAGATAGGCTTCGGCAGTTTTTTTATCAGGCTTTTCTGTGAAAGAAACAACATCGGCATATCCTTCATCCCATTGATTGCCTGTCTGTATATAACCATAGCCGGTTTCTGCTCTATCCGCTCGAACGCCCAGCACGGCGACACTGCCGCCAGCCGCAACCCTAAAAGCCTTAACCACGACTTCAGCAAACGCTTCCGCTGGCTCTATCACATGATCAGCTGGAGCCGCCAAAATGATCTCCTCTTGAGCAGCACCAAGTTTGTCTTCGCAATACTTCATGGCAAGGGCAACGGCCGGCGCCGTATTTCTTCCCACCGGCTCACAGATAATATGTGCAGCGAGCGCTTCACATTGCCTGAGTTCCTCCATTGTCAGCCAGTAATAATCCTTATTGACTACTATGATTAAATCCTGAGCCGGCACCACCTGCAAAAAGCGTTTTACCGTCTGTTGCAAGAGGGATGTCTGCCCAGGCAGTTTTAAAAACTGCTTAGGAAACCCCTGATCAGAAAGCGGGAATAATCTGTTACCTGCCCCACCCGCTAAAATTGCGATTTTCAACTTACTTACCCCCTAGCGCCGTTTTCTTTTGCTGTTCTTATTTGCTGCCCACTTGCCATTGCTCAGCAATCCAGGCATAAGTTGGCACAAGACCGTTCTCTAAACTTTGCTGTGGTTTCCAACAAAGTTTTGCTTCAATCAGGCGATTATCCGAGGTCCTGCCCCTTACACCCTGGGGCCCATCGACGTGTACAATCCGCAGTTTTTTCCCGGCAATCGCCATCACCATCTCCGCCAGCTGATTGATACTGACCATTTCTTCCGAGCCGATATTTACAGGACCTGACCAATTTGATGCCATCAATTTGAAGATACCATCGAGACATTCATCTATATACAGGAAAGATCGCGTCTGCTCGCCATCGCCCCAAATTTCCAGTTCCCCACCGTCATCTGCTGCAGCAATCTTACGGCACATTGCGGCTGGCGCCTTTTCTCTTCCTCCCTGCCAAGTCCCCAGCGGTCCAAAGATATTATGAAATCTTGCTATCCTCACATCAAGTCCAAAATTGCGGGCATAAGCAAAATACATGCGCTCACTGAAAAGCTTCTCCCAACCGTATTCGCTGTCAGGCTGTGCCGGATAAGCCGAGTCTTCAGAACAAACAGGATTATCCGGATCTTGTTGGTTATAAGCAGGATAAATACAGGCCGAGGATGAAAAAAATATTTTTTCAATTCCCTTCAAACGACAAGCCTCGAGCATATTTAAGTTGATGGTAGCTGAATTATGCATGATCACCGCATCATTCTCACCTGAGAAAACATACCCAGCTCCGCCCATGTCTGCCGCCAGCTGAAATACTCTGCAGCCCGGTTTGACCAAATCCCGGCACAGCGAGGCATCCCTCAAATCACCGATAACAAAATCATCAGCAAGAGTTTCCTCAAACTCCGGATACTTCAGATCAACTCCGCGTACAAACCAACCTTCCCGTTTCAAACGTTTGACCAAATGATGACCGATAAAGCCACCCGCGCCACAAACCAATGCTTCCAAATTCATCTTCTCCTTTGCCCGCAAAATAGTAAAATCAATTTCAACCCAAAAGCTGCTGTAGTGCCTTACGCAAGGCTGCCACAGAATTTTGAGCGTCATATTCAGCAAATCCGCTGCCACCGGCAAAACGCCTGCGGGTTTCTTCCTCGGCCAAGACCTCGGCCGCCGCCTTGATCTCCTGGTAACAAGAAATATTTACGGTGATGCCTAGCTTGTACCGCTCCACTCTTTCACCAATACAGTAACCCTTGCCAGCAATTACCGGTTTTCTGAAATGCGCGGCCTTAGCTAGGAGGCCGCTGCTGTGATAAAAATTTTTATACCCCAGATACAGTACGTCAGAACAAGCAAGAAAAGCGTTGAATTCTTTCGCGCTTTCGACCTTCGCCAACTTAAAGAAGCAATTATTGCGTCCCTTCGTTTCCAGCAATTGCCTGATTTCAGCAAGTTCTTCCGGTTCGAAACTTGCAGGATCAAATTGCCCAGCCATTAAGAAAAACCCTTTATCATCATCAAAATCCCGCGCCAGGCGCAAAAATTCAAGAACACCTTTGCGCGCTGCCAGATGCCCCAGCAAAGCAAAAATGCATCTCCCGCCTGCCATCAGCCTGATGCTATCTATCTCAGCCGTCTCTATTACAGCCTTCTCGGTCAGTTCCGGCAAAAAGACAGGCAGATTTCTTTTCACTTTTTGCAAGCCGGGAATAGTGCCCTCATCAAGAACACCGATTCTCCTGCAGCCGCTGCAAAGCAGCAGGGCTGAATCAGCCAGAATTTGCCTAATCCTTTTCCGTTTAGCGATAACTGTGTCGGAGCGAAAGTGTGTCGGCAAAAAATATAAACCCGACCATGAATAGCGAAAAAGCAGACCCGTCAGCAATGCCTTTACAAAAGACACCTTCAAGCCGTCGAGCCAGGTAACCAGAACCAAATCCACGCTCCATCCGGCCTCTTTTGCAGCCCGGCTTATCTGCCTATCAACCCACAGCCACTTGAACTTCTTCGCAAGACCTTTTTGCGGAGGCATCTCTAATTTGCAAATATACAGTCGTTCTCTCTCCGCAGGGGCGATTTTATCTTTCCAAAGCTGAGTTTCCTCTGGATAAGGTGTCACGACTATTACCCTCTTGCCCATTCCAAGCAAAGTCTTGACATAAATCTCCTGCTGCGTTGCTGCGTGGCCCAGCCAAGTAGGCGACTCGAGGTAAGCTATGACCTTCTCCACCGGCAACCCTCCGTCTTTCACTCAAAATATTCCTATATAAGTTAGATTATAACACTTTCATGCAAGACAAAGAGATACCGCGCTCTTTGTCTTATAGTATAAAACATATTAAAATACCGCTATTTTCTATGAAATAGCGGTATTTTAATATGCATATGTGCTTTTTATTCCCCACGCTTCATTTAGAAAAACGAAGCCAACCGCTCACCGAATAAGCTTGCAAAGAAGCCTTTGTGCTTTTCACCGGGCATTTTTATGGTCGCAGGAACAGACACATCGAGAAATCTGTTCTCCAGGATGGCCCTGGGATTCTCGACCGCAATCCTTCTAAATTCTATCGGCAACAGCTTATTTTTCAATTCATCTGAGGCTGCAGCAACATCTTTTTCCAGAAATTCGAGTTTACATGCATCCGAGCCAAGAAAGTGGACCATATTATTTTCCAAAAGAAAATCAGCATAGTTCTTTACTTTAGTCCCGTATTTATAAGTAAAACTGCTCAAATTGCTCTGGACCAAAACACCGTTCTTGACCCATTCATGCAAAATCTGCGGCTGTTCAGCCAACACTTTGCTGCGTTCTGGACGAGCAATCACAGGAATTAATTCTTTGACCTGCAACTCATACAAAAAATCATCCGCATAATGCGGCAATCCATCGCCGACCAGTCCAATCAGGACATAGTTGCTATCTGCCAGGCAATAATCCCGTTGTCCCGTCTTCAATAAGCTCAGAAGCTCCCAATTCATCGCCAGTTCAGCACCGCTGTGAACACGAATAGACACGCCGGCTGCTTCGACGCGTTTGTTCATCATTGCCGTTCTCTCTTTGATCAAATGCCATTCACATTGCTCAGCACATTTCATGATGCAGGGCGTGGCTATGATATCTGTTACACCAGCCCCAGCCGCAAATCGCAAAATTTCCAGAGAACCCTCTTCGGTTTTTGTACTACCATCCAAACTGTCTAATATGTGGGAATGAATGTCAATCACAGAAATTCTCCCTTCCGTCAAATGTATTTGGATGCCTCCCTACTTTTGCCCTTTATTTTAGCATCATCTAAAATTATTACAAATATTTTTACTGATTCTGCATATTTATTACCAAAAAAAACAAAAAACCTTCTTTGCCGTTTCGATGCAAAGAAGGGTTCCAAGTTTTTCTGACTTTCTATTATTCTTTTATCTCATATTCCCCAATAAGCTTGCTCTTGTATATATAGCCAAAATCTTTGTCATAAACAACCAACTTTTCATCAATTAACTCCGATGTTTCAATCTTCGTTGTACCGTACTCAAAATAGTATTTACCATTAATCTCGTATGCTTTGAACATAAAACCACCTCTTTTTCGCTTTGATAATTAACTGTTCGTTTAATTATATTTAACTGTTTCTATATGAATACTTAAATTCCTTATATATGTCAAAATTTTTTAATAATTATTTAAACAGTTGACTCAAGCTGTCATTCCGAACAAAACGGCCAAAAAGAAACGGCCAAAGGGGACGGTCCCCGTTGACCGTTTTCTTTTCTAAAAAATCAAGATCAGTCCCAGTCTTTGATCAATTATCTAGAGGAAGCAAAAGAAACGTCCCCGCTGCTTCCTTGCCTTATTTTTTGATACACCAGACAGCATAAAGAGGAATTGATTTAATACCATTTTCAAACCCGAAATTTTTAGTTGATACCCGAATGGCATAAGGTGGCGCATATTTTTTAATATATTTCTGCAAACTTCGGGCTCTTACATTATCTGCAGATTTGACTTCCAACGGAAGAATATTCCCTAATTTATCCTGAAAAAGAAAATCAACTTCTGACTCATTATCACCAGCCCAATAATATGGTTCAATTCCATTATTAACTAAAGCTTGCATAACATAATTTTCAGCTAAAGCTCCCTTAAATCCATCAAGTTTATGATCAGTATGCAATATTAAACTTGCTTCTATGTCGAACTTCGAACAAAGTAAACCCGTGTCAATCATATAAACTTTGAAAGAATCGTTATTAACATAAGCAGCGAGAGGAAGCTTGCCCTCCTTGGCTAAACAGCATTTATTAATTATGCCGGCAGCATTAAGCCACGCCAACGGTATCTCATACTCTGCCGCACGTGCGCCTTTTTTGATTACCTTATATTGGCACTTCCGACTATCCTTAGCAAGTTGTGCCGGAACACTGCTCCAGGCAGCAATAATTTTGGCTGTTTCCTGCGGCGAAGCATATTTCGCCATATCCGCAACGTAAGAATCATTTAATGTTTTCTGCCTAACCTTAACAAAATCGAAATCTTTTTTACTAAGATATTCTGCAACAACCGCCGGCATTCCTCCAATTACTAGATAAGAACGATATTTATCCAAAGCTTCCTCATGCAAAGACAACGGTTCAAAAATCTTGAATGCTTCACTAATTAAATCCGCAAGCTTTTCCTCTCCCAATGCCCAAAGAAACTCTTCAAAATCTAATGGAAACATTGAAAGCATCTCTACCTTGCCAACTGGGAAAGAAAAGTTTTTTCTATTGACCGCAACACCCAAAAGACTGCCAGCAGCAATAATATGGTAACCAGGTGCCTGCTCGCAAAAATATTTTAAAGAAGTCAGCGCACGTTCACACGCCTGTATTTCATCGAAAATAATGAGAGTATCGCCTTTGATTATACTTTGACCTTTTTTTGCCGCTAGTTCTTTGATTATACGCTCAGGGTCCAGATCCCGCTCAAAAATAGCATTTACGTCCTTCGCATCCTCAAAGTTGAAATATGCCGTGTTCTTATAGTATTCTTTGCCAAAAGTAAGCGCAGAGTAGGTCTTACCAACTTGACGTGCACCATTCAATAATAAAGGCATTCTATCAAGCCTATTTTTCCACACAATCAATTGTTCAGTTATTTTGCGTCTCACTATAATCACCTCTTAGGGTTATTATAGTACAAAGTGTATTAAAACACCACTATTTAATATAAAATAGTGGTGTTTTAATACACTTTTTATTTAAAAGCAACGTCCCCGCGCTTCCATTGAACAAATAACGAAAGCAAAACGGCCAAAAAGGACCGTCCCCGTTGACCGTTTTCTTTCAACTTGCTGTTTTTACCTTTACCGCCGGCAACCGCCGTGTTAACATTGTGGTAGACTACTTATTTCGCTGCAAGGGAGCCATTATCATGTTAACTGAAAAAACAAATTACGGGTTGGTAAGACACGTACAGAAGTTTCTTGCCTTGCCGACCGTTTATCTTTGGGGCGGGTTGGGGCAAATCTTGTCACTTGCGCTTTTTCACGAAGTAATAAAGCGCTATCCAGACTATTATACCGAAAAAAAGCAACATGAATACGAAGGCTTCATAGATAACAATTACTATGCTCTTGATTGCAGCGGACTCATCAAAAACTATCTGATGAACGGTGAAAATTATTTTAGCTACAATCCTGCAGTTGACTACAATAGCAAACTTTTCATAGAAAAAGCAACAACCAAAGGAGCAATTTGCTCGCTGCCGGAAATACCCGGTATTTGTCTTTATCTCGAGGGCCATGTAGGCGTTTATATAGGAAACGGCGATGTGATTGAAGCCACCAACAACCCTGATTTCGGCAACGGCGTAATCAAAAGCCGACTAAATCAAAGAAACTGGGAACAATGGTTTTATTGTCCGCATATCAGATATGAAGATTGAACCAAGCCTTATAGCTTGCGGCAATTTCCCGATCTTCAAAAAAACTCAAATCAAAATTCTCCTTTGCGTCGGCAGCTATACCATAAGGCAAAAAATTTAATTTCTCAGCTATATAAAGAGCCCTTGGCAAATGAAACCCGTTGGTTACAACCATAAGTTCGTTTGCCATTTTTTTATTTTTCAAAGACTTGAAAGAACGCAGCGTGTTCCAGCCCTCGTAATCCTTAATAAGATTGGAAGTATCAATGTCAGAATTAGCCGTCAGATATTCATACATCATATCCACATCGCTGCAAAAACCTTTTTTCACCGGACACCCGGATAAAATAAATCTGGTGGCCGGTCTTTTCTTATGAATGGCAATCGCCTTATCCAGCCGCGCCTTCAACAGCGGAGTCATAGTTGTTCTGACCAATGCACCCAAAACGATACAATATTCTACGCTTTCGGGAACGTCATCTATTGCAGCCATATGTTTATTGGCAGCCTCGTCTATTCCCATTTGCCTATATCCCCAGACAAGCACGGGCCGAAACATAATAAATATTTTATGTAAAAGTTTCATAAGCACCTCTTCGGAATCTTATATTTTCTTCATAACGTTTTCCAATTCTTCACGATAAAACACGCCGCCGCTTATAGTCGCATACAATTGCTGAATAGGCGTGAAGGCTACCGGACAACCGTTACCCTCGACAATTGCAGGGCCGTCTTCTGTCAGTGCGACATCCCAGCCAATGAGCTTAATCTCAGGAAAAAGAGCCGCCGCTTCTTCAACAACTGCTTTAATTTCATCCTTGAACGGAACGACAATATCTTTGAAGCGCACATTTGCAGCTTCATTCATCTCCTTCATCGGCGACTCGCGGGGCAGAAACCATTCTCTTCTGCCTATCCCTTCGTCCAAGGCATCAGTGATAATTCTTCCACTCTCAGGATCCACTAACACGACAAAAGCATTACGCATGTCAATACTTTCGCCTTTCCTGCCAAACCGTGCAAACCAATGCCAGCAGGCTTCATACTTGCCTTCAGACGACTTTACCGTATGAACCCTTATTGTATTGACGCAATCAGGATTTATCCGTGACCATTCATGATGCTGATGTATATATTCCTCAATAATATAGAGCG
>CAYRVN010000049.1:0-11205 GCA_964427675.1 uncultured Acidaminococcales bacterium | reverse complement strand
TTGACAACGAATATGGTTTTAATTGGTTTATTGCTTAATATAAATATGCGTCAGCAAAAGCTGACTTTTAAGTAAGGAGAAATATATGACTAAACAATTTCCCATAGACATACTTAGTCAGGTGCAGAAACCAGCCCGTTATACAGGTAGTGAATTCGGCAGCATCATCAAAGCAGCAGAAGATACCAAGGTCTCAATCGTTCTGGCTTTCCCTGACGTTTATGAAGTAGGCATGAGCTATCTGGGCTTTAAAATTCTTTACCATATCCTGAATAAAGAAGAAGGAGTGGCGGCTGAACGCGTTTATGCTCCCTGGGTTGACATGGAAGCTAAGATGCGTGAAAATGCTTTGCCGCTGACGTCGCAGGAAACAGGAAAAACTCTCAGAGATTTTGATTTTGTCGGTTTTACGCTGCAGTATGAATTGTCTTACACCAACATTCTTAACATGCTTGATTTGGGACAAATACCTTTGTTTAGCAAAGAGCGTACCAATGATGACCCTTTCGTCATTGCTGGCGGCCCTTGCGTTTATAATCCAGAACCTTTGGCAGATTTCGTAGATTTCTTTATCATCGGCGAAGGTGAAGAAATCATGGTCGAACTGATGAATACCTACAAACAATGGCAAAGCGAAGGCTTGCCTGGCGGACGCAGCGAGTTTCTGAACCGTGTTGTTCGTATTGATGGTATTTATGTACCATCTTTCTATGATGTTGAATATCTCCCGGATGGCAAAGCGGCAAAGGTTACAGCTAATAATTCACTGGCACCGGCAGTTGTCAAAAAACGTGTAGTCAAAGACATGAACACTATTTCTTACCCGACCGCACCGATAGTGCCTTTTGGTGAAATAGTGCATGACCGCATTATGCTGGAGGTCTTCAGGGGATGTACCCGCGGCTGCCGTTTCTGCCATGCTGGTATGGTTTACCGTCCGGTCAGAGAAAGAAAACCGGAACTGCTGAAACAATTGGCACGTGAGCTTGTAGATAATACGGGGTATAATGAGATTTCCCTGGTATCACTAAGCACAGCTGACTATTCCTGTCTGGCACCGCTTATTCATGATTTGATCTCTGAACTCAAAGAAGAAAAAGTAAGCATTTCTTTGCCTTCCTTGCGCGTTGACAGTTTCTCGGTAGATTTGGCCAAAGAAGTTCAGGCTGTACGCAAAAGTGGCCTGACTTTTGCTCCTGAGGCTGGCAGCCAAAGAATGCGCAATGTTATCAATAAAGGCGTCACAGAAGAAGATTTGATGAACGCCGTTGGCGCTGCCTTCGAATCAGGCTGGTCCACTGTGAAACTTTATTTCATGATCGGGTTGCCTGGTGAAACTGATGAAGATATTTTGGCTATTGCTGAACTTGCCAAGGCTGTCCAGTACAAATATTTTCAGGTTACAGGACACAGAGGAGCAAAAGTTACGGTCAGTGTGTCATCTTTTGTGCCTAAACCTTATACGCCTTTCCAATGGCAAGGACAAGATACCATTGAAGAAATCAGACGCAAACAGATGCTGCTGAAAGATGCTCTCAGAGTTAAAAATATTACTTACCAATATCATGATTCCGTAACCAGTGTCATAGAAGGCGTTTTTGCACGCGGTGACCGCCGCCTTGGCACGGCACTTCACCTGGCTTGGCAGAGAGGCGCCAAATTTGACGGTTGGTCGGAGCATTTTTCCTACAGCAGATGGTTGGAAGCAATCAGTGACTGCGGTCTTGATAAAACTTTCTATGCTAACAGGGACAGAGAGAAAGATGAGACTTTCCCTTGGGAACATATTCAGCCTGCTGTGAGCAAGGCATTTTTGTGGAACGAATATCAAAAATCTTTGCGTGAGGAATTGACGGAGGACTGTCGCCATGGTAAATGCTCTGGCTGCGGTGTCTGCCCGGATCTCAATGTCAAAATCATAGATTGGAAAGAACAGGGTCATGATGAAGCTAAGAATTAAGATAACAAAGGATGCCGGCATACGTTTTATCTCTCACCTGGAGTATGTTCGCACGATTGAACGTGCAATCCGCAGGGCGAAACTCCCGGTTGCTTATTCAGAAGGTTTTAACCCACATATGAAGTTTTCTCTGGCTTCCGCTTTGGGCGTTGGCGTTACCAGCGAAGCAGAATTTGTGGAAATTGAGCTTGCGGAAGAAATTGATTTAGCCGCAACTATGAAGAAACTGGCGGTAAATCTGCCAACAGGTATACGTATTTTGGCCGCTGATATAGCCGATACCAAAACGGATAAATTGATGGCACAGGCTGGTGGCGCTGATTACAGAGTTATCGTTCCTTGCGAGGACTGTGATTGGCAGGCGGCTATAGAAAATTTTAATGAAGCAAAAAGCGTCTTGTTCCAGAAGCCAATTCCTAAAGGCAGAGGCAAAACCAAAGAAATCGAAGTAAAGAATTTCATTGACCATTTGGAAGCTGAACGTTCCGGAGATGGCTTGCAGCTGAAGTTTTCCTGCAAGATTACCCCGACAGGCAGCATGAAGGCAGCGGAGCTGCTTCTGGTACTGCAGGATTCCTTTAATCTGCCTCTGGGGGTGGAAAAGGCTGATATACTGCGAACTGATCTATACGCTGTTGACACCGAAGGAAAAAAGAGGGCGCTCTTAAAACCTGGATATATTGCTTAGAAAATTTGCTGGAAAGTGGGGAAAGCCATGCCGAAAACAATCATTATAAGTGCTACGCCGGAAGAAACGCGCATGGCACTGACAGAAGATGGTAAGCTGATGGAATATGTTGTTGAACGTAACAGTGAGCAGCATATGGTTGGCAATGTCTTCAAAGGAAAAGTTAAAAATGTAGTGCGCGGCATTCAAGCAGCTTTTGTTGATATCGGACGCGAGCAAAATGCTTTTCTTTTTCTGGGTGAAAACTCAGATGTCACTGAAGGACAATCTGTATTAATACAGGTAACCAAAGATGCCAGGGGCACTAAAGGCCCCACTGCAGCGCGCGAAATCGCTTTGCCTGGCAGGTACATTGTTCTTCTTCCAACTTCAGATTATATCGGCATTTCTCACAAAATAAGCAACAAGGAAGAAAAGCAGAGGCTTAAATCTTTGGTCGCAGAACACAAACCTGCCGGACTCGGTTTTGTTGTACGAACCTTGGCCGAAGGCGTTCCTGATGGGTTGCTGTTGACAGATATAAGGCAACTCTTGGCAACCTGGCAGGTTATAAGCGCAAGAGCACAGCATGGACAGGCACCGATGCTTTTGTACCGCGAGCTTGATTTGTCCATCAGAATAGTGCGCGATTATCTGACCGAGCAGGTTGACAAGATTATTTTGGATAATGAAGTAATTTATAAACGCGTCTGTGAGGTTTTAAGTGATATGGGCAGCGCTTTACCGACAAAATTGGTGTTGCACGAAAGCAAGGACGATGTTTTCGCTTATTACCAATTGAGCGACCAGATTGCAGGGATTTCCGACCGTAAGGTCTGGCTGGACTGCGGCGGCTATCTGGTAATTGATTATACTGAGGCAATGACGGTAATTGATGTCAATAGCGGCAAATTCAGCGGTAATAGAACACTGGAAGATACTGTGATGCAGATTAATCGACAGGCTGCCCTTGAGATAGCCAGGCAGCTGCGCTTGCGTGATATAGGCGGCATCATAGTTGTCGACTTTATCGATATGCATTCAGAGGACCATCAAAAGGAAATTCTTTCCCTTCTTAACGATGCGTTGGCAGATGATAAGATGAAACCGAAGGTTCAGGATATTACTTTGCTGAATCTGGTTGAGATTACCAGAAAAAAAGCCAGGCAGAATTTATCTACAGTACTATATAATACATGCCCAACCTGTCAGGGTAGCGGCCGTGTGCAATCGCCGGAAACCATCAGCGTAGAAATCAGAAGGCGTTTGCGGCAGCTGATGAGTAAACGTATGGCTGCCAAGAATGTACTGATACAGGCGCATCCGTTGGTTGCCGATTGGCTTATAAAGCATGATGTTAAACATATGGAACGCGAATTTTCCTGCAGCATTTTGGTAGAGGCTGATGAGAGGCTGCATGTGGAGGCTTTCGCGATTCTGGACAACACGGCTCTTGACAAATGATTGCTGCTGTGGTAAATTAGCTTAGTATAGACTGTACAGGTCTGTCTCCGACCGCACGAAGAGGTTCTGAAAACTCCTCTGATGTAGGAGTACCGTATTTGGCGAGTATTAGAAGAGGGAGGTGTAACTCATGTACGCAATTATCCAAACTGGTGGCAAACAATACCGCGTTAGCGAAGGCGATGTTCTTTCAATAGAAAAATTGACCGCTGCTGAAGGCGAAGAAGTAGTTTTTGACCAAGTTTTGACTGTTGTTTCTGATGGCGATATTAAAATCGGCAAGCCGGTTGTTGAAGGCGCTAAAGTAACAGCTAAAGTTGTGGAACACGGCAAAGGTGAAAAGATTTTGGTTTTCAAATATAAAGCAAAATCCAACTATCGTAAACGCCAAGGCCATCGTCAACCATATACTAAAGTTGAAATTTCTAAAATCGAAGAATAATCATTATGATCAAAATCGATTTATTTAAAAATGAGAAAAACCTGATGGTAGCGTATGAAGTCAACGGTCATGCCGATTATGCCGAAGAAGGCAAAGACATTGTCTGTGCAGCGGTTTCCGCTTTGACCTTAGCAGCTATTAATGGTCTTGAAGAACATTTAAAACGTGAGCTGTCTTATGAGTGCAGCGACGGTGATTTAAAAGTAACATTAAAACAAACGCCGGATGATTTGACTCAAGCAATTCTGGCAACCATGGAAATGGCTCTGAAAGATATTGCAGAACAATATCCGCGGCGTGTTCGGATTAAGGAACACAGGAGGTGAATTCCGTGATTAAGATTCAATTACAATTATTTGCACATAAAAAAGGTACTGGTAGCTCCCACAATGGTCGTGATTCCAACGCCCAAAGATTGGGAACCAAAGCTCATGACGGTCAGCTTGTAACCGCAGGCAGCATTATCGTCCGTCAACGTGGAACCAGATTCCATGTAGGCAATAACGTAGGTATCGGCAAGGATCATACTATTTATGCATTGGTTGAAGGTCATGTGGCTTTTGAACGTAAAGGTCGCGACCAAAGACAAATCAGCGTATATCCTGCTACTGTAGAGGCTATGTAATTTGCAACTCACGAATACCCGTGACTAAATGTCACGGGTATTTTTTTGTCACAAGAAAGAGGCTGTGAAGAATTGTATGGTTACGATTTGCCAGTAATGCTAGTTCACTTCTAGGCTATTGTGTATTATAATGGATATATAGTGGCGTAAAAATGCAATAAAAGGAAACAGGAGAAAAAATATGTTTATAGACAGAGCGAGAATATATGTCGAGGCGGGAGCAGGCGGAGATGGATCGAGCAGCTTTCGCAGAGAGAAATTTGTAGAACGAGGCGGGCCGAATGGCGGCAATGGCGGGCGTGGCGGCAGTGTAATCATCGTTGCCGACAAGAACCTGAATACGCTGGTTGATTTCCGTTATAAGCGCAAATTCGTAGCTAAAAGAGGCAACGGCGGGGGCGCCAGCAACTGCACAGGTGCGGCTGCGGATGATGTTATTGTGCGCGTTCCTATGGGTACTTTGGTTAAAGATGACATGACTGGCGTTATCCTGGCAGATCTGACTGAAGACGGACAACAATTCAGAGCAGCTAAAGGCGGGCGTGGCGGCAAAGGTAATGCTTGCTACGTAACCAGTACTAACCGGGCACCAACTTTTGCCGAGAAGGGCGAGCCGGGAACTTCCTGCTGGCTGAAACTGGAGCTGAAGTTATTGGCTGATGTTGGTCTTGTCGGTTATCCGAGTGTAGGCAAGTCGAGTATTATATCACGCGTTTCAGCAGCTAAACCAGAAATAGCTGCGTATCCTTTTACAACACTTACACCAGTTTTGGGTGTGGTACGTATTGATACCGAACGTAGTTTTGTTTTGGCAGATATCCCCGGTCTTATTGAGGGAGCACATAAAGGTGTCGGTCTCGGCCATGATTTTCTGAGGCATATAGAGCGTACCAAAGTTTTATTACACGTACTGGATGTTTCCGGACTTGACGGACGCGATCCGGTTGAGGATTTTGATAAAATCAATGAAGAACTGGCTCTTTACAGCGAAAAATTATCGCGCAGGAAACAACTTGTTGTTGCTAATAAAATGGATCTTCCGGAAGCAGCTGAGAATTTTGAACGTGTGGCAGAATACGTCAAAAGCAAGGGCTGCGATATCATAAAGGTATCCGCGGCGACCGGCGAAGGGCTTGATGAACTCATGTACAAAGCCTATGAAATGCTGCAGAATTATGTGCCGGAACCAGAAGAAGAACAACAAATTGGAAAATTGAGCGAGGAAGATCCGGACAGCTTTGAAATCATTCCGGGTAATGATACTGATTTTGAAGTAAAAGGCAAAAACATAGAACGTCTTGTCGCAATGACGAATTTTGATAATGACGAAGCGCTGTACCGTTTCCAGCTCATCTGGCGTAGACTGGGAATAGAAGAAGCTTTGAAGGAAAAAGGCGTACAGGAAGGTCAGACCGTCCGCATTCGTGACATGGTATTTGAGTTCAAAGAACAGTAAAGGGATGAGTGGTTTGAGTTTTGATCGAGCAACGCTAAAAGACGCAAAAAGAATCGTAATAAAAGTTGGCAGCAGTACTATTACTTATGGCAATGGTAAAAGAAATTTCTCCAGAATAGATCATTTAGCTCGTGAAATCGCTGATTTGGCTAATCAAGGCAAGGAAATCATTCTTGTTTCATCAGGTGCAGTTGCGGTTGGCGTTGACCGGCTTGGCCTTGCTGAAAAACCAAAAACAATTCCCGGCAAACAGGCTGCCGCAGCGGTCGGTCAGGGTGTGTTGATGCATACATATGAAAAAATCTTTGCGGAGTATGGACAAATTGTTGCACAAGTATTGCTTACGCGAATAGATTCTGTCGACAGACATCGTTACACTAATTCCCGCAATACTTTTTTGGCTCTGCTTGAGCATAAAGTAATACCCATTGTTAATGAGAATGACGTTGTTGCAATTGACGAACTGAAAATTGGTGATAATGACAATCTTTCAGCTTTGGTAGCAGGTATTGTCGATGCGGATCTTTTGATTATTCTTTCGGATGTTGATGGGCTCTACACCGCTAACCCACAAAAAGATCCAAATGCCAAATTGGTTCACGAAGTGACAGACATCACACCGGAAATAGAAGCAAGTGCCGGTGATGCAGGCTCAAAGGTTGGTACCGGCGGCATGTTCACAAAAATACAGGCAGCTAAGATGGCAACGAGCTCCGGTATTCATATGGTCATTGCTTCCGGAGAAGATAAAGATGCTATTCGTCGTATTCTTGATGGCGAAGAAATCGGAACTCTGTTTGTTTCCAGAGAGAATCGCCTGCAGTTCAGAAAACGCTGGCTGGCGTTTGGCGCGAGGATAGCTGGTAAAATTGTCGTTGATGAGGGTTGCGCGAAGGCAGTTCGCAAAGCTGGCGGCTGCAGCATTCTACCAGCCGGCATAACCGATGTCGAAGGCGAATTTGAAGCTGGCAATACCATTAGTGTTGTAAATAAAAATGGCCATGAATTGGCCAGGGGCCTGACCAATTATTCCTCCGAGGAATTGGATATGATAAAGGGCGCAAAAACTTCGGAGATTGAAAATTTACTTGGACATAAACATTTTGATGAAGTTATTCACCGCGATGATTTGGTAATTCTGTAGGAGGTAATATGATGGATGTAAAATTACAGATTGAGGAGCAGGCGATAGCTGCAAATAAAGCTTCCAGAGCCTTAGCCAATGTATCTACAAAAGTAAAGAATGATGCTCTCAAAGCTATGGCAGAAGCCTTGTGTCTTTGTAAGAATTATATTTTAGAGGAAAATAAAGCCGATATGGAAGGCGCTCGCCAGAATGGCATGAGCGAATCAATGCTTGACCGGTTGATGCTGACAGAAGGCAGAATAGAAGGCATGGCTGAAGGCCTGAGACAGGTAGCGGAATTGGCTGATCCTATTGGTGAAGTGATTTCAGGCAGGCAGCTTGCCAATGGCCTTAATATAACCAAAATTCGCGTACCGCTCGGTGTTATAGCTATTATTTATGAAGCACGTCCTAATGTTACTGCTGATGCTATCGGACTTTGTCTGAAGTCAGGAAACGCCGTTATTTTGAAAGGCGGGTCGGAAGCGATTCGTTCCAACAAAGCGATTGCCGGAGTATTGACAGAAGCGGCAGAAAATGCCGGCATCCCTAAAGATGCGCTGCAATTCATTGATTCAGTGGATCGGGCAGCAGTACAGGAATTAATCAGGATGGACCGCTATGTAGACGTTGTAATTCCGCGTGGCGGCGCAGGCCTTATCAATATGGTGGTGCAGAATAGTTCTGTGCCGGTAATTCAAACCGGTGTCGGCGTTTGCCATACATTTGTTGATGAAAACGCTGATCTTGTCATGGCCAGAGAGATTGCCTTCAATGCTAAGGTTTCTCGTCCTGCAGTTTGTAATGCCATGGAAACTTTATTAGTACACGAAAAGATTGCTACAGACTTTTTGCCAGCCATGTTGAAACGTTATTTCGACGCAGGCGTCAAAATTTTTGGCTGCGAGCAGACTAAAGCTTTCGATACGCGCGTAGAATCTGCCACTGAAGAAGACTGGGCGACAGAATATGGAGATTTGCGTCTCTCCGTTAAAATTGTGCAGGATATTGACGAAGCTATAGAACATATCGCCAAATATGGTACAAAGCATTCCGAAGCCATCGTAACAAAAAGCTATGAAAACGCAAGAAAGTTCCAACAAAGCGTAGATGCAGCGGCAGTATACGTCAATGCTTCCACCAGGTTTACTGACGGGTTTGAATTTGGTTTTGGCGCTGAAATAGGCATCAGCACACAAAAACTTCATGCCAGAGGACCTATGGCCTTGCCGGAATTAACGAGCGCGAAGTATTTAATTAACGGAACTGGGCAAATCAGAGGTTAACAGGAAGGGCCTGACCTTATTTAAGGTCGGCCCTTTTATTCATCTTTAAGTTTAGACATAATTATGGCGGTAAGGACATGAAAATATCACGTACTTGTCACATGGGTGCTTTTGACTGCAGGGTCAGGCTGTTTTATAATGAGTAATATAAAGCAAGACTACCTGAAAATAGAGAATGCGAGCGTGAGAATGATGATGCAGTTTTTCAAAAACAACAAAATGAAAATCGTAGCACTTATTTTGTTAGTAGTTGTTAGCTTTGGCGGCTACAAATATTATCAAAGTACTAAAACGCCGGAAAAGATTGAGAAAACCGCCGCTGTTGAAAGAGGAGACCTGGTTGCCAGTATTTCTGCGACTGGATCACTGAGTGCTGTCGACAATGTAGATATCAACTCCAAGATTACGGGACGAATTGTTGAAGTATATGTAAAAGAAAACCAGCATGTAACTGCTGGCCAAAAATTGTTGCGTTTGGATGATAAAACATTGGTCGCTACACAGAAACAAGCCGAGGCCAAATTGCAGAATGCTCTCGCCACATACAATCGTTATCTGTCTCTTTTAAATCGCGGAGCGATTGCCCGCAGTGAATTTGATTCGGCAGAGGCTGACTATATAGTAGCACAAGCCAGTTATGACACAGCTACTTCCAATGTTAATGATACTGTCATTACATCACCGATTGACGGCTACGTAATCGGCGAACCGACACCGGTAGGTCAGACTGTTTCTTCCGGTATTTCGACTCCGCAGGTTTTGATGTCAGTAGCTAACCTTGATAAGATGCAAATAGAGACTTTGGTTGATGAATCCGATATTGGTCAGGTCAAAGTTGGACAAAAAGTAGAGTTTACCGTCGATGCTTACCCCGATGTGACCTTTGAAGGCAGCGTGCGCCTCGTTTCCCGCAGCGCTGTAAAATCAAGCAACGTAATTTATTATACGGTCTACGTCGATGTTGACAATAAAGATGGCAAACTGTTGCCGACGATGACTGCCCGTACGGAAATTATCACGGATAAAGCCAGTGATGTTTTGATGGTTCCGATTACCTGCCTGCGTTCTGAAGGCAAAAAACGCTACGTCCAGGTCTATGACGAAGCCACTAAAACCAGCAGAAATGTTTACGTGACAGTTGGACTGACAAGTGACGAAAAAGCAGCTGTCACTGGTGACCTCCAGGTTGGCGACAAATTATTGGTGCGTGCAGTTAAGACGACTACGACGACAAATAAAAATACAATGGGCGGACCACCGCGCTTCTAGACTGAGAGGATATGAAGATGGCTGTCATCGAATTGAAAGATATAGTTAAAACTTATCAGATGGGTGATTCCATAGTTCATGCACTGGACCATGTCACAGTTGATATAGGTGTCGGTGAATTTACTTCCATTGTGGGTCCTTCCGGTTCTGGTAAATCTACCATGATGAATATCATAGGCTGCCTTGATCGGCCGACTTCAGGCCAGTATTTTTTGGATGGCAAAGAGATTGGTGGTTATGACGATGATGAATTGGCAAGAACACGCAACCAGAAAATAGGCTTTGTCTTCCAAAACTTCAACTTGCTGCCACGTTTATCAGCCTTATTAAATGTTGCGCTGCCGCTTGTTTATGCCGGTGTACCCGAGCCTGAACGTCTGCAAAGGGCGCAGGAGATATTGGCCTCTGTTGGTCTGGGTGACCGTGTTCATCATAAACCAACGGAAATGTCAGGCGGACAAAGGCAGCGTGTGGCAATTGCACGTGCACTTATTAATCAGCCGGCAATAATTATGGCTGATGAGCCAACTGGTAATCTTGATACAAAATCCAGTTATGAAATAATGGATATCTTCCGCAGCTTGAATGATGCTGGTAAGACCGTGGTCATGGTCACGCATGAACCGGACATCGCGGAAATGACTAAACGCATCATACATATGAGAGACGGCAAGGTTGTCCAGGATGAATGGAGGTAAGAGCTGATGTTTGCTGAAAGCGTTAAAATGGCCATTGACGGCATGATTACCAACAAAATGCGGACATTCCTTACCTTACTTGGCATAATTATTGGCGTAGCCGCCGTTATTGCCATGATATCTTTAGGCATGGGCGTCAAGGCTCAGATTAAGGATAATATTTCCAGCCTGGGCAGTAATTTGCTGATTATCAGTCCTGGCGGCAGAACTTC
>CAYRVN010000048.1:5867-11479 GCA_964427675.1 uncultured Acidaminococcales bacterium | reverse complement strand
TATGGCATAACTAAAATGACCGCGGAACATTATTTGCGCGTCTATAGCGAACTTTATGGGATGGATGCGGTTGTTTTGCGTTTTGCTAACGTTTATGGTGAACGTCAGGGTAACGGGGGAGAAGGTGGCGTTATAAGTATTTTTGCTAAACGGATAGCTGCAGGGTTGCCAATTTCGTTATTTGGTGATGGAGGGCAAACACGCGATTTTGTTTATGCCGGGGATGTTGCTGAAGCTATAAGAGCTGCGTTTATCGTTAAAGGGTTTCATGTAGTAAATGTTTCTAATGCAAGCGAGGTAAGTATAAATCGACTTATAGATAACTTTGCGCAGGTAGCACAGAAAAAAATCACAGTGGAATATAAAGAAGCAAGGCCTGGCGATATCTATCGTTCGTGTCTGGACAATTCATATATGAAGAAAGAATTAGATATTTTGCCGAAAACAACTTTGCAGGAAGGTTTGCTTAAAACTTATAATTATTTTGCAGAATTAGCGAGGGAGGATAACTAGTTTGGACAAAAGATTACGAGCACTGCTGCTTTTGCTTTTGCTGGGCTTCAATTTGTTTTATGGGCTGGGGGGCATACCGCTTCTGGATCCAGATGAACCGGTATATGCTGAAACAGCAAGAGAAATGATTGAATTTAGTGACTATCTGTCTCCGAGAATTTTTAATGATTTTTGGTATGATAAGCCGCCAATGTATTATTGGTTAGTGGCAGGAACCTTTAATTTATTTGGCGTCAGCGATTTTGCGGCACGTTTTCCATCAGCTTTTATGGGGGTAGCAACGGTCATTATGTTTTATTATGCTGTTAAGCGCCTTTTTGATGAAGAAACAGGTTTTTGGGCAGCGCTTGTATTAGGGACTTCGTTAGAGTTTTTTTATTTAGGAAAAGCTGCGGTTACTGATATGACTTTGCTCTTTTTTATGACTGGAGCAATTTTGTCTTTCCTGAATAATAAGTTCTTACTTATGTATGCCTTGATGGGATTAGCTACCGTGACCAAAGGGCCGATTGGCCTTGTTTTTCCTGGAGCAATCATTTTTCTTTATTTTCTTGCCAGCGGTGAATGGCGGACTTTAAAAAAAATGCATATACCATTGGGAGTGGTTATTTACTTGCTAGTTGCTGGCCCATGGTATTATTTCATGCATCAAATACATGGACAAATTTTCATTGATACTTTCTTTGGGTTCCATAATATGACAAGATTTACTACTGCTGAGCACCCGGACAGAGTTCTATGGTATTATTATATCCCTGTACTTTTGGTGGGCCTATTCCCTTGGACCGGCATGCTATTTGATTCGGTGAAAAAGAGTATTACTGACAGTTCTGGTGATAGTTTTCAAAACTTAATGTTCATGCATATTTGGTGGATTTTTGTTTTCTTGTTTTTTTCAATATCAAAGACAAAATTAGTTTCATATATATTCCCGTTATTTCCGCCTTTGGCCGTGATAATCGCATGGAATATTGTACGCATAAGCAGGGAAAGATTCCCTAAGAGAGAATTTGCAGTGGCTGTGCCCAGCCTTGTAATATTTGTTCTGCTTTCAGCCGTATGGTTCTTTGGCGGTCAACAATTACCTGAAATGGGTTTTGGTGCTACAATTCTGGCAACTATAACGCTGCTGCTGGCCATTGGTATTGGCACCGCCTACCTTCATTTTAAGGATGTGTTTTTGGCTTCATGGCTTAAGGTTGTGACTGGCATTCTCACGATGATAGTTGTGTTTACCTTTATGTTGCCGACAATAAGTGGTAGGTTCAGTGTTAAAACAGCTTCTGATTACTATCTGGCAAATTGTGACAAACAAGTTACTGTACATATCGATAAATTTTTGCGACCAGGTTTTATGTATTATGCACATGTTCCAGGAATTGAAATGAAACCGGAAACATCTGACTTTGCCGATTTATTTAAAGCGGCTGGAAGCAAATACATCGTTGTACGTGGACTGGAATATCGGCGTTTAGTCGGTGTAGATAAAGCTCGCTTGCAGTTAATTTTTAATGAGAATGATATCTATATTTTTAAGCTTGATTAAAATAAAATTTGATTTGGACATAAAAAAGCCGGTTATTTAATAAATAACCGGCTTAAATTTACTTATTTCTACATTATTGGTGTTGTCGTACTGTCAGGTTGCTCAAAGACGAAAGCTGGGGAAGGATAGTAGAACTGGCAGTGTTGTGGTACAAAGTACTCTGTTGAAAAACGCTTTAGCAATGCATATGAAGTGCGTTCTTCAAAATCAATGAGATTGTCTTTATTTATATCTGCATCGTCAACAATCACTAAAAGGTATGGAGGAACGGTAGGGGCGTTTTCAGGAACCTCACTGCGATCAAGTGGAAGCCCAGGTACTACACGCAGGTGACCAATAACTTCTTCGTTTTCATTGTTCAAAATACAGCGGTAGGTGTTTTGGTATAGCGTTTTAGATAACTTAACTGTATAAGCCGCTTGTTTCATAGTAAAGCACACATCCTTTTATATTGTTATGATTTCAACACAAAATATAATAACATAAAAATTAAAGGCATGCAAAAGCATTGTCTTATATTTATATGATAAAAGATTATAAAAAATACATTATACATTCCAAAATATAATTAAAGCAGCAGGAAATAAAGACAGCCTTGTCGAATCGTCACTAAAGATGTGCCTATTATATTTATTTGTGGGGGTGGTCAGTAAGCAAGGCTATTATATTTTCCTACAAAAAAATGAAATCAGGAGGGGTAGTTAATGAAAAAAATTCTTGCTTGTATGTTAGCTTTGACAATGTTTGGTGCCTTGATTGCCGGTTGTGGGGGATCCGGTAAAGATGAAAAGAAACCTGCTGCCCAAAAATTCATTAATATTGCTACAGGCGGTACTGCCGGTACATATTTCCCATTGGGCGGTGCTGTTGCTGATATTCTTAATAAGAATATCCCAGGTGCTAATGCCAGTGCACAAAGCACAGGTGCTTCTGTTGCAAACATCAACTTATTACAACAAGGAAAAGTTGATCTTGCTTTCGTACAAAATGATATAGCTTATTATGCTGTAAATGGTGTCGAAATGTTTAAAGATAAAAAAGTTGCCGGCTTAAAAGGTATTGCTACTTTGTATCCTGAAACAGTTCAAATCGTAACCATCGCAAAAAGCGGCATTACTTCTATTGACCAACTGAAGGGCAAACGCGTTGCTGTAGGTGCTGCTGGCAGCGGTACAGAAGCAAATGCTCGTCAGATTTTGGGTGCTTATGGCATTACCTATGACGATATTAAAGTTCAATATCTTTCTTTTGGTGAGGCTTCTGATGCATTAAAAGACGGCAATATTGATGTTGCGTTTGTTACTGCAGGACATCCTACTGCTGCTGTTCAGGATATTGCAACCCAACAAGAACTGGTTCTTTTACCGGTTACTGCTGATAAAGCTGATGCTTTGATTGCAAAATATCCATTCTATGCAAAAGTAACTATTCCGGCAAAGAGCTATCGAAACCAAGCTGCAGATGTTTCTGCTGTTGCTGTAATGGCAATGTTGGTTGTTACTGATAAAATGGATTCTCAACTTACCTATGATATCAGCAAAGCAATTTTTACAAATACCGATCGTTTAAAAGCAGCTCATGCTGTGGCTTCTAACGTATCCAAAGCTAATGGACAAGTTGGTATGTCCATTCCTGTAGCTACTGGTGCAGAAAAGTATTTTAAGGAAAAATAGACCTTGAACAGTGAGTTGAATCAAAAAGTCCGGGATTCGGTATCTTCCGGTCCCCGGACTTTTTTGGGATTTAAGACGGTTTTTGCGGTGTTGTTTGCTGCGTTAGGTTTATTATTTTGGAATGCGAACCAGTTAATCCTGGAGATTACTCCGGATAATGGACAAAAGCAGTATTGCTTTGCGGTTAGCACTGGTGATACATGGTATATTGAGTTTATGCATTCAGTTCAGAAAACGCCCGTACAGGAATATTTTATTGTACGTGGCAAAAATGATCTTCTGCTGGAGAAAACAATATACCAGTCAATGGGGGTTGGCCTGCCTTTCATGGCCTCGGAAGGAAAGCTTAAAACCACGGGTGACGGACATTTTGTTTTGGAAATGCATCGGGAATACCAAACGTTAAAATTACGCACTGGTTTGGAGGCTTGCCCTAAAATCTATTTTGGTGGAAATATTCTGCCTATATACAACCTTTATGAACCAGGGACCTTAGTAGAAGTCAAAGTTGTAAAAAGATATGAAACTTGGTTCCAAGATTAGAATTGGAGGGCAAAAATGAGCTCTGAAGAAATGAGAGAAATGACTGCTGATGAGATACTTCGCAAATACGATCAGGAGTCAGACAAACGTGAATTAACAGGATTATGGGATTTTATAGTCAAGGCTATTTGTATTGTCTTTGCGGTATTCCAAATTTATACCGCTGCTTTTGGTATTTTAGATGCACACTTGCAAAGGTCCATACATCTTTCTTTTGGATTCATATTAATATTTTTGCTTTATCCAACCTTCCGGAGTTGGTCAAGAAGCAAAATGAATTGGTTTGATGTTTTATTGGGTGTAGCTGGAGTAGTTTGTTCGATGTACATAGTTGTATTTTATAAGGATTTAGTGCTGCGTGCTGGTTTAAATACGCAAACGGACTTTATAGTGGGACTTATTGGTACTGTACTTGTTTTGGAAGCTTCTAGACGCGTTGTTGGCTGGCCTATGGTTACAGTTGCAATTTTGTTTTTGATATATGCATTGCTTGGACCTTATGTACCAGGTCTTTTGGCACATCGTGGTGTTGGCTTTGAAGAATTAGTCGGTCATCTCTTTTTTACAACTGAAGGTATTTTTGGGATACCGATGGGAGTATCGTCAACATTCATCTATTTATTTATTTTGTTCGGCGCTTATCTTGAGGTAACCGGTCTTGGCAAGTTCTTTGTAGACATTGCTAATGCTGTTGCTGGTTGGGCATCTGGCGGACCTGCAAAGGTTGCGGTTATTTCCAGTGCTTTGGAAGGCACCGTATCCGGAAGTTCAGTTGCTAATGTAGTTGGTTCAGGTTCTTTTACAATTCCAATGATGAAGAAACTTGGTTATAGTAAAGAATTTGCTGGCGCGGTTGAAGCTTCGGCTTCTACAGGCGGACAGATTATGCCGCCTGTAATGGGTGCTGCCGCATTCCTTATGGCAGAATTTGTTGGTGTTCCGTATGTTGATGTTGCCAAGGCTGCAGCTATCCCAGCTTTGCTTTATTATATGGGCGTTTGGCTTGGCGTACATTTTGAAGCAAAAAGATGTGGCTTGAAAGGTATTCCATTTAATGAATTACCTAAATGGAAAACTTTGTTGATGGAAAAGGGGCATCTTTCTATTCCACTGATTGTTATTATCTATTTGCTGATTAGTGGTTTTACACCGATGCGCGCCGCACTCAGCGCTACTGTTCTTGCAATCATTTCCTCCTGTTTGCGTAAATCCACCAGGATAAGTTTTAAGGATGTTGTAGATGGTTTAATTAATGGCTCTAAAGGTGTACTTGGAGTCTTAATTGCCTGCGCTACCGCTGGTATCATTATCGGAGTTGTAACGAAAACAGGTGTTGG
>CAYRVN010000048.1:0-5767 GCA_964427675.1 uncultured Acidaminococcales bacterium | reverse complement strand
AACAAGCTGCAGAGAATCTTATTTTTTGTAGCTGGTTTGATGCTGGTTGATCCAGGTGCTTTGACTGACGCTATTGGTGCTGTACTGCTGGTTGCTTTATTTGGCTGGCAAAAAATGCAAAACAAAAGTGATGCAGCTAAACAAGTATAATTATTAGCTGAAGTTTTAAAACCTCTTTGCCCAGACAGTATTACTACTGACAAACTGAGCAAGGAGGTTTTTTTGTGTAAATTTGGTATGTTTTCCTGCATAAAATGCCATCTTCTTGCAATATATCTGCTGCCGCTGTATAATGAAGTTTAAGGTGAATGTTCGGCTATAACCCCAGCTAGTTGGAATACAATTGAGCGGAAGACTAAATAACAGGAGGTGTGTTTTTTGAACAAAACACAACAAAAACTTAATATTATACCTTTGGGCGGCTTAGGTGAGATCGGCAAAAACATGACCGTATTTAAATATGGTGATGACATCATAATTGTCGATGCAGGCCTTGCTTTCCCTGAAGATGATATGCTTGGAATTGACTTGGTAATTCCTGATATTTCTTATTTAATGGAAAACAAAGAGAAAATCAGGGCTATCTTTTTAACACATGGTCATGAAGATCATATAGGAGCTTTACCGTATGTGCTGAAAAAATTGGATTTGCCTGTCTATGGCACTGCATTAACTCTAGGCATTTTGCAAGGACGCTTAAAACAAAATGGCGTTTCTTCTTCACAGTTAAAAACAGTTCAACCGGGTGAATTTATTCGTGCCGGTTCTTTTAAGGTTGAATTTATCAGAGTTAACCATAGTATACCAGATGCTGTTGCGATGGCAATTCATACTCCTTTGGGTGTGGTATTGCATACTGGCGATTTTAAAATTGACCAGACACCAGTGGATGGGCAGGTTACCCAGTTCAGTAAATTGGCAGAACTTGGAAATCAAGGAGTATTGATGCTATTAGCCGATAGCACCAATGTTGAACGTCCAGGTTATACACCAAGCGAAAAAATAGTTGGCAAGACTTTTGACGAAGAATTTCGCTATGCTAAGAGCAGAATTATAGTAGCAACCTTTTCTTCCAACGTCCACCGTATCCAGCAAGCTGTTGAGTCAGCGGTACGTTACAACAGGAAAGTTGCGATTATTGGCCGCAGCATGGTGAATGTTGTCAGTATTGCAATGGAACTAGGCTATCTTAATGTTCCTGAAGGAACTTTGATTGATATTGATGAAACTAATAATTACAGACCAGAGCAGGTTGTTATAATAACTACCGGCAGCCAGGGAGAACCAATGTCTGCTCTTACCAGAATGGCTATGAGTGATCATAAAAAAGTCGGTATAGTACCTGGTGATACCGTTATTATTTCGGCAACACCAATACCTGGTAATGAAAAAGGTGTTTCGCGTACAATAGATCATCTTTTCAAACTTGGCGCTGAAGTTATTTATGAGAAATCTTTGGGCATTCATGTATCTGGGCATGCTAGTCAGGAAGAAATTAAACTGATGCATAATCTTTTACGTCCAAAGTTTTTTATGCCTGTACATGGTGAATATCGGATGTTGGTAAAGCATTCTAAACTGGCTCAAGCATTGGGAATGCCGAAAGAAAATATCGTTATAGCTGAAAATGGTTCTGTTGTTGAAGTAACAAATGATTCTGTGGGAATTAATAATAAAGTTACTGCCGGAAAAGTTCTGGTGGATGGGCTTGGTGTTGGTGATGTGGGCAATATTGTTTTGCGTGACCGCAGACAATTATCGCAGGATGGCATACTGATTGTTGTTGTAACAATTGATAAACAAGATTGTAGTGTCGTAGCCGGCCCTGATATTGTTTCTCGCGGTTTTGTCTATGTGCGTGAAGCAGATGATTTGATGGAAAATGCTAAGGAAAAAGTGCAGATAGCGCTTAATAAATGTCAGGAAAATGGTGTTTCTGAATGGTCGGCGATAAAATCCGCTGTCCGTGATTCCTTAAGCAGATACTTATATGAAAAAACGCGCAGAAGACCAATGATTTTGCCTGTGATTATGGAAATATAATTATTCGCATAATCTTAGAGCTGTGGGGTGCATGATTTGGATAATAGAGCAAAGAAAGACAAGAAAGTAGTTAGTAATCAAAAAGAGTTATTTGGCGTAGTCCTGATTACATTGGCAGTATTTATGTTTCTTACGCTTTATGGTCTGAATATGGGCAGCTTGGGAGCTTTTACCGTAAAATTTCTTAAATACCTTTTAGGCAAAGCAGCAATAATTCTGCCAATTTTTATGTTTTATCTTGGAACTAATTATGCAGTAAGACATCAAGGGATAAGTTTTAATCGTGTGTTTTTGGCAATTGTTTTGATTTTTCTTTGTCTTTTAGGATTATTACACCATTTCTATACTCCATTAGGAGAAGAAGTATTGGCTGAAAGGTTGCCAGAAGGTGCTGGCCGTGTTGGTGGATTTATTCTTTTGTTTCTGCGTAGACTGGTTGGCGTTCCAGGTGCTATAATAGTACTTTCAGCCGGTATCGTTTCTGCACTGCTGCTCTCAGGAAAATTTTCAATTAAAGAATCAGTTGATTTAACTGAGAGTGGTGTAAAAAGTGCAGCCGATTCTATAACTCAGGTTAAGGAACAAATAAAAGAAAAACGAACATTTTATGATCAGGAAAAATTTCCTGACTATGCAAAAAAAACACAAGATGTCGAAACAATAGAGCCACCGATCAAAGAAAAGAAAATGACTGTGGAATTAAAAGAAGCCGATGTTGGATTATTTAAAACTGACATAGTTTCAAATGCTAATGGTTACAAATACCCGCCAATTTCACTCTTGCACCCTTTGCCGCGTGCAAGACAAACAATATTGAGCGAAGAAACTCAAGAGCAGAGCAGAATTCTGGAAAGAACTCTTAATGATTTTAATGTAAGGGCTAAGGTTGTAAACATTACGTGCGGCCCTTCTGTTACAAGATTTGAATTGGAACCGGCGCCAGGCGTAAAGGTCAGCAGAATTGTGAACCTTTCTGATGACCTCGCATTGAAGTTAGCTGCTCCCGGCATTCGGATTGAACCAATTCCAGGCAAGACAGCTATAGGAATCGAAGTTCCTAACTTAAAAAATGAAGCGGTAGCATTCCGTTCCATAATTGACTGTGACATTATTAAGAAGGCAAAGAATAAACTTTGTGTTGGTTTGGGTAAGGATATAGCTGGTAATATAGTGACTGCAGATCTTGGGAAAATGCCTCATCTGTTGGTTGCCGGCTCCACCGGCTCAGGCAAAAGCGTTTGCATTAATACGATTATTGCCAGCCTGCTTTTCAGGGCAGCGCCAGAGGAAGTAAGATTAATACTTGTGGATCCCAAAGTTGTTGAATTAACAAATTATAATGGTATTCCACACTTGCTGACACCTGTAGTCACAAACGCAAAACAAGCAGCTTCGGCATTGCACTGGGCTGTTGTAGAGATGGAAAGACGTTATTCGCTGTTTGCTGAAACACAGGTGCGAGAGATTAATCGCTACAATGAAGTAGTAGACGAAAAGTTGCCATTTATCATTATCATTATTGATGAGCTTGCTGACCTAATGATGGTCGCGGCAGTTGATGTAGAAGACGCTATTTTGCGTTTAGCACAAAAAGCCAGAGCAGCCGGTATCCATTTGATTCTGGCAACGCAAAGGCCATCAGTAGACGTTATAACCGGCATTATCAAAGCTAATATTCCCTCCAGGATTGCGTTTGCTGTTTCTTCGCAAACAGACTCCAGAACAATTTTGGACATGGGAGGAGCTGAAAAGCTCCTTGGCAAAGGGGATATGCTCTTTTATCCAATAGGTGCTAACAGACCTCAGCGGGTTCAAGGTGCTTTTGTTTCTGATGAAGAATTGGATCGTTTGGTTAATTATATTAAGTCACAATCCATTCCCGTTGATTATTCCGAGGCTGTTACAACACAAGAGCTTGAAAGTGACACGAAGAAATCACAAAATAATACCAATAATGATGGTATGATTGAAGATGAATTATTTGAAGATGCGGTTCGTTTAGTGATGGATACGCGTCAGGCATCCTCTTCAATGTTGCAACGAAAATTCCGCATAGGATACACAAGAGCTGCACGTTTGGTTGATACGATGGAAGAATATGGTATTGTTGGACCGGCCATGGGCAGTAAACCGCGCGAATTAACAATGAATCAGTCAGATATTGAGTCAAGGTTTTTTAATAAGAACCAGTAAATTGCCCAGGAGGTATTGAAATGTCGAGTGTTGGAGAAATTTTAAAAAATACTCGTGAAGCCAAGGGAATTACTATTGAGCAGGTAGCTGAAGCAACAAGTATTCGAGTATTGTATTTGGAAGCAATAGAAAAAGAGCAATTCAAACTCATCCCTGGAGAAGTTTATCTGAAAGGGTTTATTCGTAATTATGCTAATTATATAGGCCTTAATGGACCTGCTATGGTTGAAAAATACAAAGAACAGGTTGAAGCCGACAAAAAACACGAACAGCCGGTTCAAGCTGAAACAAACGATATTAAGCATAAGCCACAAGAGCAAACCAGCCAGAGTAAAACTAAATTACCTAAGTCTGAAGCCTTTGTTATCAAGACGTTGCTGGAAAAATTTTTGACAAAAAGAAATATTACTTTGTTAGCTGGTGTTGTTGTAGTTATTTTGGCTGGTAGTTTCCTGAGTAGTTTTTTTGGTGGTGAAAAGGAGATGGCACCTGCTAAAACTAATTCTGCAGGCATTGAGTCAGCACAGTCAACTGGCGCGCCGCAGAAAGTATCTGTAACAAAAGACCAAAGTGGTTTTTATATTGTTAAGAATGCCGCAAATATTGAAGCAAAAGTAGAATTTAGCGGTGAGTGCTGGACAGAAGCATATGCCGATGGTAAAGAAGTCTTTATTGGTATGATGTCCGCTGGTAAGAGTGTCAATTGGCAAGCGGAAAAAGAATTGCAAATCAAACTGGGCAATGTCCGCGTTGCAAAAATTGAATGCAATGGTCAATTAATCCCTTATGAGCCTGATGAAAACGGCATTGTAACGCGTACATTTAAGAAATAGTTTTTGGAGGATAACTAATGAGTGAATTTTTGCCGACTACGCTTGATGAGATAAAGCAGCGTGGCTGGGAACAAATAGATTTTTTATTTATAAGCGGTGACGCTTATGTCGATCACCCTTCTTTCGGCCCGGCAGTAATATGTCGGGTTCTTGAGTCTAAGGGGTATAAGGTTGCAATTCTTAGCCAACCGGATTGGAAGTCAGGAGAGAGTATTGTTGCTTTAGGCAAACCTCGTCTTGGTGTGCTTGTTTCAGGAGGCAACTTAGATTCCATGTTGTGCCATTACACTGCTGCTCGTAAATTGCGCAAAAAGGACAATTATACTCCTGGTGGAATTATGGGCAAGCGTCCCGATCATGCAACCGTTGTCTATGCGAAACTGGCAAAAAAAGTTTGGCCGGATTTGCCGGTAATCATCGGCGGAATTGAAGCTAGTCTGCGCAGATTTGCTCATTATGATTATTGGGAAAACAAATTACTTCCATCAATTTTGTTAGATAGCAACGCTGATTTGCTTGTTTACGGCATGGGCGAGATGCAAATAGTAGAAATAGCTGATTATCTTGCCGGTGGCGCGGATATAAGTGCAATTCATTATGTGCGTGGAACTGCTTATCTTTGTGATAATCTGCAGGATATAGTTGAACAGTATGCATTGTTACCTTCTTACGAAGCAATACTCAAAGATAAAACATTG
>CAYRVN010000047.1:4144-11596 GCA_964427675.1 uncultured Acidaminococcales bacterium | reverse complement strand
CCGCATTGGTATCAGGTTTTACTTTTGGCATAACTTTTTCAATAATACCTTTTTCATCGATAATATAAGTGCTGCGTACTACACCCATGCTCACCTTGCCATATAATTTCTTTTCCTGCCACACATCATAGGCCTGGATCGCTACAAGCTCGGGGTCAGAAAGCAAAATAAAAGGCAAACTATATTTTTCGGCAAATTTTTGATGGGAAGCAACACTGTCTTTGCTAATACCAATAACCACAATATTATCTTTTTTAAAGGCGTCGTATGCTTTAGCAAAAGCGCACGCCTGTCGGCTGCAGCCAGGAGTATTATCTTTGGGGTAAAAATAAAGTACGACCTTTTTGCCCCTGAAATCTGCTAAAGATACCGAGTTGCCGTCCTTATCCGGTAAAGCAAAGTCTGGAGCCATAGTATTTACTTCAAGCATTTTGACTTTCCTCCTTTAAGTGAAAACAAAATATTTATCCATATCGATATCTTTATTATACCAAACTAAAAATCCCGTGTTAATGGCAACAACAGTAAAAACATAGCACTCTTCCGCAGAAAATTAAGCAGGAAATGTGCAATGTTGATTTAATCTTAAGTTTATGCTAGAATTTGCTTACGATTTGAGGTTTGCAAATCACAAGTAATAATTGCATATTTAAGTTTTCTAGGGTTCCGCAGTATGCGCTGGCAGGTCCGAGAGAAAACGCACAGTTCGCTGTGTTCACGGAAGGATAAAAGCCTGGGAGATATTTTTTATAATATTTCCTTAGGCTTTTTTATTTTTCTTAATAACCCAGGAAATATTACTATACCAATCTTAAACTAATTTAGGGAGGTGAGGTTTATGGAATGGGTTTATCTGATTATAGCAGGTTTTCTTGAAGTAGGTTGGGCTGCCGGATTAAAGTATTCACAAGGCTTTACAAGAATATTGCCTAGCATACTGACAGTTATAGGAATGGCAGCAAGTTTCTATTTCTTATCGTTGTCCTTGAAAAGCTTGCCACTAGGAAATGCATATGCAATTTGGACAGGCATAGGCACTGTTGGCACTGTAGTCTTAGGCATTGTTTTATTCAAAGAACCGATTAGTATCATGCGCATTACTTGCATTGTCTTCATAGTTTTAGGCATCGCTGGTTTGAAATTAATATCATCAGACTAATAATCGTATATTATCATTAACTAACAGCAAAAAAATTGAGGAGGATAAAGCAATGGGTGGTTTCAGTTATAAAGACATTTATGTGGAAGATGGAAAAAGAGTACTGGAAGTTAATATACTCCCTGAAAAATATTGTAATTTCGACTGCATATTTTGTCCCATCGGCAGGTCGCAAAACAAAGCCGACAGCCAAAAATATTTTGGCGAAATTGATAGTTCATTGATTGAACTGGAGCACATGATAGAAAATACAAAAGCAGAATTAGTCTTCATTAATTCCAAAGGTGAAGCTTTACTGAATGATAAGATTAACGATGTTATTGCCTTTATCAAAGGAAAAGGCTTACCTGTAAGACTACTTTCCAACGGCTATTTATTAGGCAAAGACCAATATAGGCAAATCGCCAATATGTGTGATGAAGTAGTTGGCGAGATAAAAGTAACAACAGAAGAAAATTTTCAAAAAGTGCAGAGACCCGTTAGCGGCTATACTTTATCCGAGTATATTTCCAACATGGCTGATTTCAATAAGCAGTTTAAGGGCCGTTTCATATTTGAAATCACTATCATTAAGGACTACAACGACGATGACGAATCAATCCATAAAATTAAAGATATCATTGAAAAAATATCTCCTGACAAAATAATCATCACCAGAATAGAAGACGAACGATTTAAGAAAAAACTTGGCATGACAGATGAAAGATTTGAAGTAATTTCAACTGCTATATTACGCCTTACTCATGAGTAAAATTTAAACAAAAAGAGTCTGCCAGCAACATCAAAAACACATGCTGCGACAGACTCTTCTTTATTTTCATTGAATAACTTTTAATGGCGGATGGGGTGGGATTCGAACCCACGGTGCGTTGCCGCACACTTGATTTCGAGTCAAGCACCTTCGACCACTCGGACACCCATCCAGATAAACATTTCAAGAACATCACATATTATATCATAAAATATAACCTTTATAATAGAGGTTATATTAAATCTGGCTATTTTGTTTGGCTTCTTTACGTCGCTTCTTGAAGAAGTCTTTCATCGCCCTCGTACATTCTTCACCGCAAACACCGCTGACAACATCCACCATATGGTTAAGGGCGGGATTGTTAACAACGTTGAACAAAGATTCCGCGGCACCTGCTTTGCTGTCGGGGCTGCCATAAACCAGCCGGCTGATCCTGCTCATGACAATCGCGCCGGCACACATTGGGCAAGGTTCAATCGTCACATAAAGAGTTGCGCCACTTAAACGCCATCTGTCGAGTTTCTCACAAGCCTCACGAATAACGATCATTTCGGCATGCGCGGTAGCATCTTTCCAGGTTTCTCTCATATTATGAGCCTTGGAGATAATTTCGCCATCAAGAACAAGAACAGCTCCTATAGGGATTTCTCCCAGTTCAGCTGCTTTTTGTGCCTCTGCCAAAGCTATCTTCATATATTTTTGATCATCTGACATGTTAAATCCTCTTTCTTGCAAAAAAACCGCCCTGAAGGCGGCATATTTACTTTGGTGTCCTGGGCGAGATTCGAACTCACGACCTACTGCTTAGGAGGCAGTCGCTCTATCCTGCTGAGCTACCAAGACAACTATCAAGTATTAAAAAGCTCACTACCGATTTTACTATATTGAACGTACCATGTCAATTTTACTTGATTGTGTCTTGATGTTTTTATGGTAAATAGTAAATATTTTTTATAATTTCATGGAATTTTGAAATCTAACAACAAATATTGTTCTTTAAAAATACAATTGAGACAATGTAAACGATATTCAACATTATTTTTTCTTATTTTTCTGTTAATTTCTTTTCAGAAAACAAACAATCTTTCGAATAAACATTTACTAACAGGTTTAACAACAAAAAATGTGGGAAAAGTCGATTTTCCCACATAGTTATCCACAGAACATCTGTTTTTGTGTATAAAGTTGTTTATAACTTGTCCGCCATTCCGGGTGGCATACTCCATTCTACGCGTACACCGGTAGCTACCCAGAGTCTGGTCAAACAAGTTTTGAAGTTTTTCAAGCTTTCCAGCGGATCTAAAGTATAAGTAGAAAAATCGCGAATATCATGCTCGCCCGGGAGATCCATCGTGTGGGTCTTACTCAGATATTCTTTCACATTTGCCACAGCTTCAGGTGCTCCTTCAATTACAACTTCTGCTGTCTTTGTTTCCTCATCATATTCAGCATAGCCGTAATGACATTGCCAATTTAAAGTAACCTTGAATTTGCCCATAATTGCCTCCTCAAAATTATCTTCGAACTCATTCCAAGATATTATATCATATAGCAGATAAATCAGTCTTCTTTGCGATAAAGTGGTTTAAGACGGCGCTCAATGCTCATCTTTTTTTCTTTACCGCTGGCTTTAGCCATTTCATACAGAAGGTTCTGCGAGCTGATGGCAATGTTGCCATAGCGGATAGCCCTCCTGTAACTTCCATTGGACTGCAGGATATGCGCTCCGACATTATCCTTTAGAACAAGTTCAAGAATGTCTTTGATCCTCTTGATGTGCCTGGCGCTTTCCACCGGGAAGAACAATTCAACACGTTCGTTCAAATTGCGCGGCATCCAATCAGCGCTAGACAGATATACCTGTTCACTGCCGCCGTTCGCAAAATAAAAAATGCGGCTGTGTTCCAATTGTCTTCCCACTATACTACGAACCGTTATATTTTCACTTATACCTGCCAGGCCTGGTTTGAGACCACAAATGCCTCTGACTATCAGCTCGATTTTAACGCCGCCAATCGAGGCTTCATAAAGCTTCTTGATTATTTCCTTATCAATCAAAGAATTCATCTTGGCGATGATATGTCCTTCGTGACCTTTTTTAACCTGTTTAATTTCATTATCAATCAACTCATAAAGTTTCTGACGCAGGCCCAGTGGAGCCATGACCAGTTTATTCCAGACAGGCGGATCAGAATAACCTGATAAAAGGTTGAAGAACGCTGATGCATCACTGCCAAACTGGTCACTGGCAGTCATCAGGCCAACATCTGTATAAAGCTTTGCCGTATTGTCATTGTAATTGCCAGTGCCAAGATGCACATAACGTTTTATACCATCGGGTTCTTTACGCACGATCAAAATAATCTTAGCATGCGTTTTCAGACCAACAAGTCCGTAAATTACGTGGCAACCGGCCTTTTCCAGTCTTCTGGCCCAGATGATATTGTTTTCCTCATCAAAACGTGCCTTTAACTCCACCAGCACTGTTACCTGCTTGCCATTTTCCGCCGCCCTTGCTAAAGCCGCAACTATAGGCGAATTGCCGCTTACACGATAAAGAGTCTGTTTAATGGCAAGAACGTCAGGATCGTTTGCTGCGTCGCTGACAAATTTGATGACTGCTTCAAAGCTCTCATAAGGATGGTGAAGTAAGATATCATGCTCGCGAATGCGGTCAAAGAGATTATCCATTTTCGGTAATTCCAATGGTTTTTGGGGCACAAATGGTTCAAACTCCCATTTTGGTTGATTTAAAAGTTTTATAAATTTGAAAAAACATGTTACATCAAGCGGGCCACTGATTTCATAAATTGCCTGCTCTGTAAGATCCAGATTTTCAGCCAGGAATCGTTTAATACTCTGGTTGCGTGTTTTCAATATTTCCAAACGTACAGAAGCACCGCGTTTGCGTTTGCGCAATGATATTTCAATTTCTTTCAGCAGATTTTCCGTATCCTCTTCATCGACATCAAGATCAGAATCACGAGTTATACGGAAAGGAACAATATCCAGTATCTCACAGCCTTTGAACAAGTCCTGACAATGAACTATTATTATTTCCTCTAAAAATACGAAGGTTCGCTGTTTGCAGCGTTCAACTTCAATTATACGCGGCAAGACAGAAGGCACCTGCACAAACCCTCTGCTATGCTGACCTTCATTATTGATAAGTTCAACTGCCAGATTAAGCGTCCTGTTCATCAGAAACGGAAATGGTCTGGAGGCATCAACTGCCATCGGCGTCAGAACAGGATACACAATTTCACGATAATACTCTTCCAGCCACTCCTTGCCGCTTTCTTCCACATCGCCAACCCGACTCAGCATGATTCCTTCGTTGCGCAATTCCTTCAGAATGGAAAATAAGTAGCGGTATTTGGCTTTCATTTGCATATGCGCAGATTTAGCAATCATATTTAATTGTTCTTCTACCGTCAGTCCCGCGGCATCTTTTTTATTAATACCGTTTTCCAGTTGGTTATAGAGTCCCGCAACCCTTACCATGAAGAATTCATCAAGGTTGGAAGCGGAAATACAGACAAACTTCAGCCGTTCCAAAACAGGCATAGACTTCACACCACTCTCGCGCAAAACACGCAGATTGAATCTTAGCCAGCTTAATTCACGGTTGATATAATATTCCGGATTATTCAAGTCAACCATTGTCTCTTCTCCCACCTACCCGCTCCAAAACAGGAGTTAATCCGAATACCTCTACAAAGAAGTTTTTCTTATTTTCAAAAGTCCATTCTTCCAGTGTCAGATCTTTTCTGCTGACAGCATGTATTTGCATTTCGTTGCCCTTTAATGTGACTTTGCATTTTTCTACCTTTTGCAGATAGCTTCTATCCATTGCGTCAGCAAGGCGCAAAATTGCTGCCAACTTTGCTACAAGAGGCATGCAGTTTCTATCCACTCTTGGTCTGCCTTCATTCTGGTTATTAAAAAGCAAATGCGAATGATAATAAGCTGCTAAAGCAACAACACGTTTATCCATGTCACTGAAGCCAAGAATATCGGAAGCCATGATCAATTGATAAGAATACAGTGCATGACTCCTGAGGCAGATATATTTACCTATATCATGCAAAATACAGGCAGCTCGCAGTAAGAGGCGGCTATGCTCATCAAGTCCATGTTTTTTACTGAGAGCGTCAAACATCGCCAGAGCCAGCATTTCTACTTGTTTAACATGACTATAATCATAATCATAACGTTCACCTATGCAATGAATAAGTGTCATAAGCTCTTCATGGAGACCATCGGCATATTCTGTATTGGTCTTATTTGCGATATGAAGAAGAGTCATACCGTCGATAAAGCGATTAGGCATGACCATTATTTCCTGTGCGGGAACAAGAGCCAGTAATTGCTGGTAAAGAATAATTGTTGGGAAAATTATTTCTGCCGATGTTTCTTCAATTTTAAAAACCTTGATTATCTGTGAAAGATTCATTGTCCGGATTTTATCATAAAATGTGATGAAGTCGGCAGCTTGCATTCTCTCAACCTGGAAAGCATTGCTGTCTCTGCCCAACATTTTTAAAATAAGTTCTGTTTCAGTGCCCGATAAAACAAAGTATCTGACATCCTCTTCTTCAAGCTCTTTTCGAACAGGCCCTATTGTACTGGATATATATTCGGTCAAAGCCCTGCTGAAATAAAGTGAAGATTTTTGTGCTCTGTCAAAATCCTCCTTGATCCTGATAATACCTATATGCAAATTCTGCTGATACTTAATTTGCCCATCACGCACATACGTAATACCAAGGCCTCCGGAAGAAATATCAACTAAAAGCACTCCGCAGCCTTCTCCTATACCTTCTTTATTCAGACTACGCTGAATTGCCGCATATTTAGTGTAAATTTCACGCGGCATATCAACAACATCGACCTTAAGGCCTGTTTTGGTATAAATCTGGTCAAGAAAATAAATCTGATTCTGGGCTTCACGTACAGCCGTCGTGGCCTGAATAGTATATTCTTCTGCGCCATACTCCTCCATCAACCTCTTATAGCCTTTGAGCAATTCGCAGATTTCACTGACCATGCTGAAAGGAATACGTTTGTTTTTAAAAGTTTCTTCACCTAGTTTTACCCTGTGTGAAGCCTGTTCCAATATTTTTATTTTTTCGAGGTCGCGGTATTCTACTATTTGCAGGCTCACCATTTCCGAGCCTATATGAATTGCCGCCAACGTTCTGATTTTATTCCTTTTCACAGCCAGATACCTCCCTGTTTGTCTTTAAATTCGACAAGTATTGCAGAAATCCTTGCTATTTTGTTATGTTAAATTTGTTTGAACTTCTAAAACAATTTTCAAAAGTACGCAGGATTTTTCACAAGAATGAATAACTATATACAATATCTACTTTTAAAGATAAAATTCTCGAAATGAGTGTGGTTCTATGCAAAGAATAGCAATAATCGACGTAGGCTCAAACTCTGCCCGCCTGGTCATCACTCAGATTTACAAAAGCGGCGCTTATAACATGGTATACAATCAAAAAGAAGCTTTGCGTCTCAGCCAAAAAGTCGATAT
>CAYRVN010000047.1:0-4044 GCA_964427675.1 uncultured Acidaminococcales bacterium | reverse complement strand
CGTCGTAAAATATCTGGGCTGGGCACAGACCGTGCCGACCTCATCCTGGCTGGTGCCAGCGTAATTCAGTGCCTTTTGGAAGCAACCGGCGGCAAAAAGATAATCGTTTCCGGCTGCGGTATTCGCGAGGGGCTTTTCCTTGACTATTATGCCAAAAAGGAAAAGACGCCTGTTATTGCCGAAAACATTCTTGATGAAAGCACTCGTAATATTCTTTTGCTATATTCAACTGATATAAAGCATAGCGAACACATAACAGCCCTGGCGCTCACGATGTTCGATGCGTGGAAGCCTATTCATGGCCTCAGCAGTTCGTGGCGCCGCTTATTGAAAACGGCTGCCATGCTGCATGATATCGGCATTACCATCAACTATTACAGTCACGCGCGGCACAGTGCCTATATGATTGAGAACGCCCGTCTTTTTGGCTTAACGCATAAAGAACAGGTAATAGCTGCCGTCATTGCAGGATGGCATAATGGTGTATCGCGAAATTACTTACGCAATAAAGCCTATAAGTATTTCCTGACGGATGAAGACTTAATCAAAATCTCTAAAATGGCACTTTTATTGGCACTTGCGGAAAGTATGGACTATTCACAGACCATGCAGATAAGCGAAATTATTCCTGAAATAAAAAACAAAAAAACTGCTATGCTTCATTTGAAGTCAAGCTGCCTCCCCAGCATAGAGCTGCACCAGCTTAAGCAGCATCTTCCGTGGTTCAGCAAAGTTTTCAACATGGAGCTGCAAATTGAGCCCATGCAAAATTGCGCCATGCCGTGCATTCCAGTTAAATAATAAATAAACCCGTTAAACATTCTCTCAATTCGAAATGTTTAACGGGTTTATTTTTCCACATTGCCGCGCTTAATTATCTTTTCGCCAAACCGGTTCTTCAAAGAATCCAGTACGGCATTTCTTTTACGCATGGCAGCATCCTCTTCCGCTGCAAGCAAAGGAGCTACGCCCTCCGGAACAAGCTTTGACACCGATACGCCCAAAAGTCTGACTGGTTCTGTCCAAGCAACCTGCCCTGCAAGTCTATCTACAATACTAAATATTTCTTCGTCAAAATTTATAGGTATTTCTACCGTAGAACTACGCGTTATCGTTCTGAAGGAAGAAAATTTGACCTTCAAAGTAATAGTATGCCCTGATACACCGTTGTTGCGCAAACGCCAGCCAACCTGCTCGCACAAATCCAATAGTTCTGTGTGCCGTTCTTCTGCTGAAGTTAAATCAGCAGGAAAGGTTGTTTCTTTGCCAATTGATTTTGTTTCCTGCACACATTCAACAGGCCTGTTATCTTTGCCCTGCGCAAGTAAGTGAATTGTTTCAGCATTATTGCCAAGTATTTTCTTCAAAAATTTGGGGTCGCAGTCTGCCAGCTGGCCTATAGTGAGAATTCCTAATTGCAGAAGTCCTTTTTCTGTCTTTTCCCCAATGCCAAAAATTTTTCTTACCGGCAGCGGGGCAATAAAGTCTTTTGCTTTTTCTTCACTAATAATTACCAGCCCATCAGGTTTCTCCAGATCGGAAGCCAGCTTAGCCAGAAATTTATTGGGTGCAATTCCCACAGAAGCTGTAAGGCCAGTTTTTTCTTTTATCCTGCTTTTAACAGCAAGACCTGCCTTGGCAATATCTTCAGATATACCAGTAATACCAGTCATATCCAGGAATGCTTCATCAATGGAAAGCGTCTCTATACAAGGCGAAAACTCACGGAAAACAGCCATAATAGTCCTGGATATTTCCGCATACCTGGACATCCTGCCTGAAACAAAAATAGCCTGCGGGCAGCGCCTGCGCGCTTCTACCATGGACATAGCAGAGCGTACGCCAAACTTACGAGCCTCATAGGAACAGGTCGACACTACTCCCCTCTCGGATTGTCCCCCAACAATTACCGGCTTACCTCGGTACTCCGGGTGATCAAGCTGTTCAACCGAGGCAAAAAATGCATCCATATCAACATGCATAATCCAACGTTTCATGCTGCTCTGATTGCTCCCTTGTTTCTCTTTCAATAAATAGTTTTATTAGCGCTCTGATAGCGTTTAAAAGTTTCAATAGCCTCTTCACGGCCAAGCTGATCAAGTTCCAACACTTGCGTATTTTTACATTTGCCTTCTATGAAATCATAAATATAGTCATCCCTGAATCCTATGGCGCCCGCATCTTCGGCTGAATTAGCATAATATACCTTTTTGATGTTGGCCCAGATGATAGCTCCCAGACACATAGGACAAGGATAAGATGATGCATATATTTCGCAGCCAGACAAATCGTAGGTGCCAAGCTTGCGGCAGGCTTCACGAATTGCTTCTATTTCCGCATGACAAGTCGGATCATTATTCTTTAATACCCTATTGTGCCCCTTCCCGACAATTTTGCCTTCTTTTACCACTATTGCACCAAAAGGACCGCCTTCATCAGTCAGAAGATTGCTTTCCGCTTCCTTGATTGCTTCACGCATAAGTTCTATAGACATAGCATAACCTCCTGACTTTTCTGCAACACTGCTGATTAAAAGTCTAAAGCTTTTTTAATTTCTTCATCTAAAAACGGCATGGCCTGCTTGATAATGTTTTCAGGAATCCCATAATAGGCCTCTGCCACGCTGCCTGCCACAGCAGCCAATGTAGCACTGTCGCCGCCAATGGAAACAGCATTACGCAGGGCGTCCTCAAAATCATCTGCTTCGAGAAAAGCAACCAGAGCCGGCGGCACCGTACCAGCACAGGTAGGGTTGAAAGCGTAACGCATTCTGATATCTTTCAAAGCAAAATCCAGCTTGTAATACTTTTCTTCGATATATTTTTTTATTTCTTCCTTCGGTGTTTTCTGTCTGGCGAGGTAAATAGCTGCGGCAACGGCTTGAGCGCCCTTAATGCCTTCAGCATGACTGTGAGTAACTTCTGCAGTCATTTTAGCAAATTCTTCTGCCTCCGCCAAAGAAGAAGCCAGCCACCCCGCAGGAGAAACACGCATAGCCGAACCAGCTCCCGCACTGCCATAAGGTTGTTGTTCATCTGCAAACAGCCACGCCATAAAACTTCTGCCATAATTAATGTCCGGATAGAGCCAGCCATAGTTCAGCAGCTCTTCCTTGAGCTCTTCCTGCAAATCACATTTTTTCCCGGTTTCCACATATTTGCGCAACGCTTTTGCCACCGCGCACGTAAGCACTGTAGCACCAGAAAAACGACATCTAACATCAAACAGCTCAAACTTTTTCGTTTTTATATTGTTCCAGGCATGAATAGACCCCACAATATCTCCAATAGTTGCCCCTAACAATGCAATCACCCCTGTAAATAATTTTCCCGAACTATTTATTCGCCGTGACAGGTGCTGTTTCCTTTTAGCGAATCATTAAATAATAAATAGATGGTGCCAAAATCAAAAGACCCATAACATTATAATAGAGAAACATCATCAGATAATTGCGGGCCTGCGACGGATTGGACTCGATATACAGCTTATAAGAAATGACGCTGGCCATAGAAGCAATCAGTGTGCCAAGGCCTCCTACGTCAACACCCAGAAGCAAAGCTTCAGCTTGTGAAGTCAGGCCTGATAGCAGCATAGCCGCCGGAACATTACTGATAAATTGACTGGCAATGATTCCCAGCCAATAAACTCCTGCCGCATCATTGAGCCATTCTTTCTGCAATTGATTGATAAAATCAAGATTTGATATGTTGCCTATAAAAATGAAGAAACCACAAAAAGTAACCAGCAAGGCATAATCAATACGCCAAAACAGGCTTCTGTCGCTGACGATAATGCCGAGAAAAGTCACAACCAAGGCCAATCTGTAATCTAAAAAATGAAAGACCGCAAGTAAGCAAACCACAAAAATAGCAAGATAAAGAAACAGTACGTTTTTGGGACCGAGCTCAGGCAAAGATAGCGTAATACTCATTTTCTGCTCCCGTTCACCGGCAATCAACAGGAAAAGCCAGCACGCTGATATCAATGCCAGCGGTGCCATCGCTGATAAAAAATTTAAAGATGACATTTTATAATATGCATATA
>CAYRVN010000046.1:0-11646 GCA_964427675.1 uncultured Acidaminococcales bacterium | reverse complement strand
ATGTTTTAGGTCTCAAAATACTAAAGATTGATATTGATGTTTTATCAATCTGTCGTACGCTTGGTAAAGGTTTTGAAGAGTTTATCTTACTGGATATTGGACTCGATTATTCTATGATGACTATTTTTCAGAGTGGAGCGCCGGTAGCACAAAGGGCGCTGCAGCAAGGTTGGGGCAATTTTGTCAATGTTGTTGCGGAAATAATGGGTATTGATAATCGCAAGACAGAGTCATTGATTACAACAAAATATTTACTGGCTGATGACTGTGACCAAGAGCTTGAATTAGCAAGCGGAGCTTTAAAGGATGCTGTCAATGCATTGGTTCATGAATGTCGTCTTACAAGTGACTATTATATAACTAATAAAAGAGAAGCGGTATTTACTCATCTTGTTCTGGCGGGCGCTGGTTCGGCTGTTCCGGGGCTAGCTGAATATATCGGCAAAGACAATGAAAATGAAGTTATTACTCATGATATTTTGAAAATAGCTGACTTTAATTCAAAGTTCGAGAAAACTAAGGTAAAAGCCGCTGCTCCTGTTTTAGCGGTTGCTGTAGGGGCTGCTCTTGCTGGGGGTGATCTTGATGATTAGAATTAATCTTTTGCCAGAAGAACGTCGCAAATCAGAAGTACCTGTTTACAAGTTCTTTCTTGCCGGTACCTATCTGGTGGCAGCTCTTACGCTTCTTTTCTGGGCATACAGTCTTTTTATGTTCAAGTACACTGAAAGCACTCTTGCAGATGCCCAGGCACAGATTAGTTCTTTGCATGTGTGGCAGGAGCGCTACGAGTTGAATCAGGCCCAGAATGCAGAAATCAATAAAAGAAATAATATTGTGCAAGCCAAAGTGAAGGATAGGCTTCTGTGGAGCAATTCGCTAGCGGAACTTGGAAATGTCACACCTTATGGCTGCTGGCTCTTAAGCGTAACCCAAGATAAGGCCAAGGCATCAGAAATAACAATTAAGGGCAAGTCGCTGAGCATGGAGAATATCCTTGAGTTTATCGCCCGTCTGCAAAAAGATCCTACCATCAATTCAGTAGACTTGCTTGATACAAAGCTGAGTAAAGCGGGAAATGCAGCTGGTTCTGCTTCAGCAATTGATTTTTCCCTCAAAGTAAATAAAAGTGAGGTAGGGAAAAAATGAGCGAATATTTGGCTAAAATATCCTTAAATACTCGGTACTTAATTTTATTAATGCTAGCAGTTTTCTTTGCGTTTTTGGTGTATATGCAATTCATTTCTCCACTGCGGGATGATACTCAAAAGGTTGAAACCCAGCTTTTACAAACGAATACAAGACTCGCTGCAATTCAAACTTTTGCAGGCCAGAATAAGGATTATGAGGCTTTCCTGAAAATACAGACACTAAAGGTCGAGGAAGCAAAGAAAAAGCTGCCAGATACTGTGACGATTCCTGAATTGGTGGCAGAGTATTCGAAATTGGCAATGGTGAATAAGGTCGTTTTGGAAAGTCTGAAACCACCAACTGAGGTAAAACAAGATAAAGGCGGCGCATTTGCTGTGCCTTTGAAGCTGACTTTAAGCGGCGATTATTTTAATTTGGTTGAATTTTTGCAGCAAGTCGAGAAGGGAACCCGGTTTACAACGATTCAAAGCGTTGACTTCAGTTCTGACGGTAAGGGCGCTTTGAAAATGAATGCTGACTTCGTTGTCTATGCATTAAAAAATCCTAAACCACCGGCGGCAAATGCTAAAGCTCCTGCTGCGCAGGCTTCACCAGTCAAGACAAAATAGACAAGATTACATCTTGTCTATTTTTTGTGCGGATAATTAGTTTCGATAGTGACACTATTATTCTGAAATACTTTTTTTATATGTATACAGATAATAATTCTATGCAATTAAAATGTTTAGAGGTATAATTTGCGTGTATGTATTATCAACCAGATGAAGGGGAGCCGGCTATGAATCTTCAAGACAAGAGGGTAAAAATCATTGCTGCTGTTTTGACCGTTTTGCTTATAATCATTGGCGTACGCATTTTTATGAATGTTATGTCTGCCAGAGAAAAAGCAGAGAAAGCAAAACAGGGAAAAGTAGTAACAGTTGCAACAGAAATTGCTAAGCGCGGAACAATTAATCCGATTCTTTCCTTTGCAGGTAATCTTGATCCAGTGTGGCAGGCAAAAGTTGCACCTAAGTTAGCAGGAAGGATTCAAACCATACTAGTTAACGAGGGTGATTATGTAGAGTCTGGAAGGGTTTTGGCTATTCTTGAAAGTAGTGAGATATCAGCTACAGTTGGTTCGTTGCGGGGCAGTGTTTATGACGCAAAGGCTAATCTGGAACAAGCGGAAACTACACTTATGCGTAATCAGAGATTGTTTGAGCAGGGAGCTGTATCACAACAAGAACTTGATAACGCTCGTTTTGCACGAGATATGGCTGCCGGCAAGCTTGCCAGTGCTGAAGGAACTTATGAAAATGCAAATGCAAGAATGGATGGTGCCAATGTAATTGCTCCACATGCTGGTTATATTGTTAAGAGATATTATCAGGAAGGTTATTACGCTAATGTAGGCGATGCCTTGTTCAATCTGGCAGATATAGGTACTTTGCTGGTAAAAATAAATATACCTGAAGGACAGATCGGTTCAGTAAATGTTGGCAGTTTGGCGGAGATAGAAATTCCTTCTATGCCAGGCAAAAAGTTTACTGGCAAGGTAACGAAGATTGCTGCAGTTGCCGACGTGCCTGAGCGCACTTTTGCAGCTGAAGTTTCTATACCGAACGATAACGAAGTATTAAAAGGTGGCATTTACGTAAACGTATCAATCAAGGCACAGCAAAAAGAGAATGTACTTATTATTCCACAAAGCGCAATAGTTATGCGTGAAGATCAAAGAACAGTTTTTATTCTGGACAAGGACAACTTTGTTCAGCGTAAAGTTTTGACAACTGGCTATATTGGTGACGGTGTTGTTGAGGTTTTAAGCGGTTTGGAAGAGAACGAACGTATAGTAATCGGTGGCCAAAATAAGATTCGTGAAGGCAGCAAAGTCAAATTCAGCGAGGATGGTAGCGTAAAATGATCAGGACGTTTATTCACAGGCCTGTCTTTACTACGATGTTCGTAATGTTGCTTGTGGTATTTGGCATTAAGGCTTATCCAAGTCTTGGTGTAGATCTGTATCCAGAAGTGGATTATCCTCTTGTAAGCGTTACTGTTACCTATGAAGGTGCGGCTCCTGAAGAAATGGAGACTTTAATAACAAAGCCAATTGAAAACAGGGTAAGTCAGGTTTCCAGCATAAAAACTATATCTTCCAGCATACGTGAGGGTTATTCGCAAACAGTTCTGGAGTTTGAACTTGGGATTGATCCAAAAGAGAAAGCCAGTGAAGTGCGCGAAAAGGTTGCCTCCGTGCGTGGAAGACTGCCTGACGATATAGATGAACCTATTGTACAAAGGGTGGACTTGGCAGCACAATCAATTGTTAATTTTGTACTTTCGTCGGAAACAAGAAGTCGTGGAGAAATTCGCAAAATTGTTGAGGATGTCATAAAAGATGAGTTGCAAAGAGTAGAAGGAGTATCTGAAGTTAATGCCTATGGCGCCAGTGAGCGTGAGTTTAAAATCCTGATTAATCCTCAAAAACTGTCTGCCTATAATATTCCGTTCCAAACAGTATATGACGTTGTGAATAACGCTAATATAAATACTCCCGGTGGCTCTGTCGAAGAGAAGGGCACAGAGCTCGTGGTACGTACATTAGGCAAATATAAAAGCATAGACGACATCAAAAATGTAGTCGTTGATAATGCCAATGGCCGTATTGTAAAAGTTTCAGATTTAGCGGATGTTGTTGACGGGTGGGCTGAAGAAATTTCCTATGCTCGCGCTAACAAAGTTCCAAGTGTAATAATTTCCGTACAAAAACAGTCTGGAACGAACACTGTTGCTGTAACAGATGGTGTTATGGCTGCAATGGAAAAGATGAAAATGAACGATTTGCCACGTGACATTAAAGTCGACCTTGTCAACGACCAGTCCAAATATATACGCGAAAACGTCGGTGACGTGTGGTCTGCGATTTTATTTGGCGGTTTCTTCGCTTTGTTGATCACCTATTTGTTTTTAGGTAATTTCAGGGCTACTATTATTGGCGGTTTGGCAATTCCAACGTCAATTATTGCAACCTTTGTTTTAATGAAGCAGATGAATTTCACGCTTAACAATATGTCACTTATGGGTCTTAGTCTTGCCGTTGGTGTTCTTATAGACGACGCGATAGTTTTGATAGAAAATGTTTTCCGACATTTGGAAAAAGGCAAAAATCCTATGGAAGCTGCCCAAGATGCAACAGAAGAACTGTTTTTAGCTATTCTCGCTACATCACTTTCGTTGATTGCGGTATTTATACCAATAGGCAGCATGGGGGAGACTGTAGGACAATTTTTCAAACAGTTTGGTCTTACAGTTGCTTTCGCTGTAGCTTTTTCAACTATGATTGCTTATACTCTGACGCCGATGCTGTCCGCATATTGGCTGAAGCTTCCATATGCAGTTGGTACAGAGGTAAATCCTCGTAACAAGTACATTCAGATGGCATTGGATAAATTTGAAAATGGCTTTCAAATTACTCGGCAGTTTTATAGTGAAATGATGCAAGCTGCAGTAAATTATCCTAAAAAAATAATCATCATTTCATCGATGACGTTATTGTTTAATCTGGCACTGGTACCTTTCCTTGGTATTGAGTTGCAGCCTACTTATGATTCCGGACAATTCAGTGTAACTTTTAAAGCGCCGACCGGCACAAATCTGGAAAAGACTAAGGAATTAGTGGAGCCTCTTGAAAATGAAATCAGTGATTTGCAGGAGGTTCAAATCGTTTCGATGCGTTTGGGTGGAACAAGAACACCACCAAGTCAGGGAACAATTGATGTTAAGCTTGTTCCGGGCGAAGAACGCGAAAGGTCCATGATGGAAATAATGGACGAATTGCGGGCAAAATTTCGCAATGTCGAAGGTCTCAGTGTTTCAGTAATTACTGGCCAGGGCAGCGGCAGAGGTGACAAACGTCCGATTCAGATTGGTTTGCGCGGTTCCGACATGGATATATTAGAAGGCTATGCCCAAAATTTGGCAGAAATGATCAGACAACAACCAGGTGCAACCGATGTTGATATTTCCACTTCAGAAGCAGAACCGGAAATTCTTGTTCGAGTCGATCCGCTGCGGGCAAGTGCCCTAGGCCTTAATGCTTCCAATATTGGCACCATGGTAAAAACAGCATTCCAAGGCAAAACAACTTCCAATAGTTTCACCTTTGGTGATAATGATTATGATGTTCGCGTGCAACTTGCTAAAAAGGACAGAAAGAGCATTGAAGACGTAAAAAATCTTGTTGTCTCTAGTTCATCAGGAAACTTTATCAGACTGGCTGATGTTGCTAACGTTACATTGGATTCGGGCCCTACACGTATTGACCGTGAAGGTCGTCAAAGGCAATTGGTTGTTTATGCAAATACAGTAGGTACTACTCCCGGTGAATTAATTAATAAAATTGAATCAGATTTAATACCACAATTAAATATGGAATTAGGCTATCGTTACAAGATGATCGGCCAGGCTGATGAAATGGGCAAAACTTTTAATGAAATTGCCAAGGCGCTTTTAGTTGCCATAATAATGATTTATATGGTTCTTGCGGCACAATTTGAAAGTTTTGTGCAGCCTCTGATTATAATGATTGCACTGCCATTTGCTCTAACAGGCGCAATTGTTGGTTTGCTTGTTTCAGGACAAACCGTCAATATGATGTCGCTGATTGGCTTTACAATGTTATTGGGTTTAGTTACAAAAAACGCCATATTGCTTGTTGACTATGCAAATAAGGCCAGAGCAAAGGGGACAGAAATTAACGAAGCTGTTTTGGAGGCCTGCTCACTGCGTTTGCGGCCAATTTTGATGACAACGTTAGCGACAATTCTTGGCATGCTTCCTATAGCGCTGGGTATTGGTGCAGGGGCTGAATTAAGACAATCCATGGGTGTTGTTCTCATAGGCGGTCTTTTCACGTCTACAGTATTAACGTTAGTAGTTGTTCCATTGGTCTACATACTGGTCGAAAGCCGGATAGAGCGTCGTAAAGCAAGTTGATTGTCAAAATAGGGCATTCGCTGGAGGATGCTCTATTTTTGTGCTACAAAGCCATCCTTTCTATGTTATACTATGTTTGTTGATATTTAAACAAAGGATGGAAAATATGACCTACGAAGATAGAATGAAAGAAATATTGGAAGCATATAAGAATGGCAAACTTGACGCAAATCAGGTTCTTGAAAAAATACAAAATGCCGGCTGCGAAGATTTAGGCTTTGCAAAAATTGATCATGCAAGAACATTTAGACAAGGATTTCCTGAAGTAGTCTATTGCGAAGGCAAAACTTCTGAACAAAATGCTTTGATCATGGAAAAATTAAGTCAAAGCCATGATAATATTCTTGGTACAAGAGCGAACACTGATATTTTTGAAGCGGTAAAAGCTAAAGTTGCAGATGCCTTTTATCATGAAGCCGCCAGATTAATTACAGTTGAACGCAATCCGCTTCCCCGTGATGCGGAGCGAAGAATAGCAGTAATTACAGCAGGTACCAGCGATTTGCCGGTAGCGGAAGAAGCAGCCATAACTGCAGAAATTATGGGTAATCATGTCGAACGTATCTATGATGTTGGCGTCGCCGGTATTCATCGTTTGTTCGAGCGGCTTGAAACAATACGAGAAGCAAATGCTTTGGTTGTCATTGCTGGTATGGAAGGAGCTTTGGCTAGTGTTGTTGGAGGGCTTGTAGCAAAACCAGTTATTGCGGTACCGACTAGCGCAGGTTATGGTGCGAATTTTGAAGGCCTTTCGGCTCTTTTAGGAATGCTTAACAGTTGTGCTGCAGGTGTAGCTGTTGTTAACATTAACAATGGTTTTGGCGCTGGCAGGATGGCAAGCATAATTAACCATATGAGGTGAGAAGATGAAAGCTATCTACGTCGAAGCTTTTAGTGGAATAAGTGGTAACATGTTTTTGGGAGGGTTGCTGAATCTTGGTGTTCCTGTTCAATATATAACTGACGAAATTGCCAATATGCATTTAGGTGATTATGAAATTATTTATAAGTCAGTGAACAAGTGTGGTATAGAAGCCAGCTATTTCAATGTATTACTGACAGATGAACATGTACATCATGATAATGGTGACTATGAACATATACATGTACATCATGAACATTTACATGAAGATGCGCATAACCATGAACACCAACATCAACACGAAATGCTTATAGAAAGTCACCAACATCATGAACATAGAAATTTAGCTGACATCACTAAAATAATCAACGAATCGACGCTGAGCCAATCAGTCAAGGAGAAGGCTCTTAACGTTTTTAATGTTTTGGCTGTAGCCGAAGCCCATGTTCATGGCAAACCGGTTAATGAAGTGCATTTTCATGAGGTTGGGGCTATTGATACCATAATAGATATCGTGGGTTCTGCACTTGCATTGGAATATCTGGAAATTGAAAAAGTATTTATTTCCAGAATACAGACAGGATGCGGTTTTGTACAGTGTGCGCATGGGTTAATGCCAATACCTGCGCCAGCAACGGCAGAAATATTAAAAAATATTCCTCATTACCATGGCAATATTGAAAAAGAACTGGTTACTCCTACAGGTGCGGCTTTAATGGCAGCTCTTGCAGAACCTGTAACAGATTTGCCTGAAAATTTTGCTATAAGCATGATAGGTTATGGTGCTGGCACGTGGGATTTGTCCATACCTAATGTAGTTAGAATCAATCTGGGAGAAGCTGATGAGATAGACACAAATTGCTCTTTGCTTGTTGCAGAGTGCAATATTGATGATATGTCAGGTGAATTATATCCATATGTATGTAATAAACTTCTTTCAGCTGGTGCCCTGGATGTTTGGATAACGCCGATCATAATGAAGAAAGGCCGCCCTGCTCATATGTTATCAATACTGTTTTCTGAAGGCGGACTTGAAAAGATCGCAACGACAGTTTTACAGGAAACTAGTTCGCTGGGCTTACGGTACTATCCAGTCAAACGCAAGATAGCTTCGCGCAGTTTTATTCATACAGAGTTGACTGATGGCTCTGTTGCGGTTAAAATAGCAGCCTACAATGGAAAAATAGTCAATATTGCGCCTGAATATGAGGACTGTAGAAAATTAGCCGATAAAACAGGTAAACCTCTTAAGCATATTATGCAGGAATCTTTGAAAAAAACAGAGGCAAAGTTAAATGATTGACTTTGAAAGCTTTTTGGAAAATATCCGTCAACAACTTAGCACGCTTACTGATGTAAATATAAAAGAGAAAGATTTGCCCTATGGCAAACAGTTCCAAATTATAGGGGGCACTGAAAAAGTTACTTTATCGGTGTACAAAGGTAAGAAAGGTTTAAGCACCGTTTGGGGAGGCCAGGAGGGGGTGCTGATGAATTCTGCGATGTCAGCAGTATCTTCTACAGGAGATAAAAGAAGCACTGCCAGTAATATTGCTAATAAAGATGCAGTCAATTCAATCAGTCTTTTAGAGAATTGTGCAGGCTTTAACGGAGTTTGGGTTGGTTCAGATGAATCTGGCAAAGGAGATTTTTTTGGCCCGCTTGTTGTTGCTGCTGTCTTAGTTGACTGCAATATAGCAAGTAAATTAATCGATATTGGGGTTAAAGATTGCAAGGCATTGTCTGATAAAGAAATTAAAAGGCTCGCACCTCTTATCAAGGAAATAGCGCCTATTAATGTTGTGCTTGCTTTGAAGCCCGAGATGTATAACTATAGATACGAACAGCTTCGAAGTGAAAAGAAAAATCTCAATCATTTGTTAGCTAACGGTCATATTACGGCGCTAAGAAAAGCGATCCAGCAGCGTCCAGAATGCAAGTATGCTTTGGTTGACCAGTTTTCTGTCCACAGCGGGATAAGGGAAGCTTTAGAAAACGAGTTCGCTGATTTGCTTGTAGTTGAACAAAAGCGCGCTGAAGCTGATATTGCAGTTGCTGCTGCCTCAGTTCTTGCAAGGGAACGTTTTTTGTCGATAATGGAAGAATTATCAGTTTTGGCTGGTAGGACATTGCCTAAAGGCGGTGGTGAGATATCAACTGTTACGGCAAATGAGATTAAAAATGAATTTGGTGCAAAATTTTTGGAAAAATTAGTTAAAAAGCATTTTTCCAACTATAAAAAAATAAATTAGGCAGTAAAACATGTTCTTTTGTGTTAAAATTACTAGGAACATTGATAAAATGCGCTTTTTAACGGGGTTAACACAATGAAGAATTTAATTATAAATGCCGATGATTTCGGCTTACATGAATATATTAATGCAGGAATTGTTAAGGGCTTTAGTGAAGGCGTTATAACAAGTACTTCTTTAATGTGCAGCGCCCAAGCATTTGATGATGCTGTAGAATTAGCAAAGGCGAATCCAAAACTTGGGATAGGGATACATTTGACTTTAGTTGGTGGTGTAAAACCGCTGCTTTCGCAAGAAATGATTCCCTCTCTACTGGATGCAAACGGGAATTTTTATTTGGATTATACAGAATTTATAAAGAAATTTGCGCTTGGTAAAGTATGCAAAAATGAAATTAAGGCTGAGTTGTCTGCCCAGATAGAGAGAGGTATGGCAACAGGGCTTACGATTACCCATTTTGACAGTCACCAACATTTGCATGTTTTACCAGGTATAATTGATATAGTTATTGAACTTTGTAAAAAATACGGTATTGACAAGGTAAGGGTGCCTGCTGAGAATATTACCTGGGCAGGCGGTTATGCTGCCGGTTTCGGAAGAATAATAGGCCGTTTAGGTCTTACTATCTGTTCGGAATTGGCAAAGAATAAATTAAAAAGCGCTGGCATTATGTTTCCAAACCATTTCTTTGGTATGTTGGCTGGTGGTAATTTGAATCTAGATCTTGTCCAAACTATTATCGGCAATTTACCCGATGGATACAGTGAATTAATGACGCATCCAGGACTAAACGCTAATTTGTTAACCAATCTATATCCTTGGGGATATCATTGGGAAGATGAATTGGCTGCTTTTGTTGCACCTCAAAATATCGAGAAAATTAAATCAAAAGGAATTTCACTAATAAATTTTGGTGGGTTGAACTATGCGAAATAAGTTAATGGAACACTTTATGGTTTTTTTTATCGTGGTTGTATTAACATCTTGTGCTGTTATTTATTTTACTTTTGACATCCAAGCTCTGGAATATTTGACCATCTTTGAACCTTGGTCAATAGCCGCTGTTTTGGGTGTTTTGTCTGTTGGCCTTTTTTTCGATGGAACAAGACTAATGAATCTTACAAAGGCCTCAGGTGAAAAACTGTCTGTCAGCGAAGCTGCCAACGTGGTTTTAAGCAACTATTTTTTAGCTTTAATTACGCCTGGAGCAAGCGGTGGTGCTGTTGCTCAGGTTCTTTTCATGAGAAAAGCCGGAATTCCTGTCGCTAAAGCAACTGCGGTTGTAATTGTTCGTACAGCGATGTCAATTATGTTTCTTATATTATTGATACCGCTTGTTTTATACCACGATCACGCACTGGTTTCTTGGGTGCCTGCCAGCGTAATTTTAACAATTTCTTTAATAATCATCGCTATACCTGTTGCTATGGTTTGCTTTATGAATACACGCTATCCGGAACATTGGCTTTATGCTATAACTGGAAAATTTTCAAAACCTATTCGCCGCAAGACTTTTTTGTGGTATAAAGATTTTCGGAAAGCGTCTATTTTGCTAGGTAAAAATCCTCTTAGAGTTTTTAAGGCTTTTATTGAATCAGGGCTTAGTTTATTAGCAATTTATTCCGTTGTACCAGTTTTTATCAGTGGTTTTGGATTAGATATTCCTTACCAACTAATAATGGGACGGATGATTTTGCTAAATCTTATTTTATATTTTTCGCCGACACCTGGCGGATCGGGAATTGCTGAAGCCGGTTTTGTATTGTTGTTTTCTCCTTTATTGCCTAGTGGCACTGTTGGAATAATGGCAGTTTTATGGCGTTTTACCTGTGAGTATTTTCCGTTCTTGTTAGGCGGAGCAGTATGTATAAAAGCTTTTGGAGCCAATTTTTTATCGAATATAAATTTTGGAAAGAAGTGTTAAGATGCGTATTTTAGTCATAGGCGGAGCTGGTTTTATAGGCTCGCATCTTGTAGACTTATTGCACAATAATAATGAGCATGAAATAGTTGTTTTAGATAATTTATCGTCGGGAAGCAGAGACAATATTCCTCAATCCGTGAAATTTCATGAGATGGACATAAGAAATAACGAGTTAAAGAATGTATTTAAAGAACAACATTTTGATGTTGTTGTCAACCTGGCTGCGCAGACGATGGTGCCATATTCACTTGAACACCCTGATGAGGATGCAGATATCAATATTCTTGGATTGATAAATATCTTAAATTGTTGCAAAGAAAATTCAGTGCAAAAAATCATTTTTTCTTCCAGCGCTGCAGTTTATGGAAATAATGCAAGCGTACCTCTTAGAGAAGGAGAAATAGCCGCCCCGATGTCTTTTTATGGCATAACTAAAATGACCGCGGAACATTATTTGCGCGTCTATAGCGAACTTT
>CAYRVN010000045.1:0-11671 GCA_964427675.1 uncultured Acidaminococcales bacterium | reverse complement strand
AAATAAAGGATTTTGCAACATGTGTAACGAATTAACACTTTCACACTGTTTAGAAAGTAGGTAAATTATGTCAGAGATTACTAGTATCCTTGCCAAAGAATTAATTATTGCTGAAAAAAGAATAGATGCGGCCTTGAAGCTCCTTGACGAAGGCAATACCATCCCTTTTATTGCCCGTTACCGTAAAGAAGTGACTGGTGAACTTGACGAAGAACAAATCCGCAACATTAGTGAACGTGCGCAGTATTTACGTAACCTTGCCGAAAGAAGAAATGACATTATTCTTTCCATCACGGCGCAGGAGAAAATGACGCCGGAATTGGGAAAAGCCATAAATAGCACCACCAAACTGCAGGATCTTGAAGACCTCTATCTGCCTTACCGCCCAAAGAAAAGAACCAGAGCACAGATTGCTCGTGAAAAAGGTCTCACACCTTTGGCTGATTTAATTATGGCGCAGGAAAAACCGGCAGAAACTCTCGAACAGCTGGCAGCAGCCTATCTGAATGAAGAGCAGGGGCTTTCTGGTCTTGATGAGGTATGGGCCGGTGCTTCTGATATTGTAGCTGAAACGGTTGCCGAACGTGCTGACATTCGCGAATTGGTACGTCAGGCTATCAGGCAGAATGCTGAGCTTGTCTCCGAACTCTGTGTCGATGAAACAATAGGCCAGGATTTCCTGATGTACAAGGAATATGCTGAACCAGTAAAACAATTACCGCCTCATCGCATTCTGGCTCTCAACCGCGGTGAGAAAAAAGGCTGTCTTAAGCTGCATTTGAATCTTCCTTCTGAGCCAACGTTAGCTAAAATAACTCAAAAGCTGCAAATCAAGGTAAATGGGATTTTTACCGAACTTTATACAGCGGCAGCCGCCGATGCCTACAAAAGACTGATTTTCCCTTCTCTGGAGAGGGAAATCAGAAACGAGCTTACCGAGAAGGCAGAAAAGCAGGCCATAGCAGTCTTTGCCACTAATTTAAGACAATTACTGCTGCAGAGACCACTAAGCGGTCATACAGTGCTTGGACTTGACCCTGGTTACCGCACCGGTTGCAAAGCAGCTGTCGTCAGCCCGGAAGGCCAGGTCAAAGCCATCGGTACTCTCTATATCACCGGCAGTGACCGCCAGCATGGACAGGCCGAAGAGGATTTCCTCAACCTGGTCAAGAATAACAATGTTACGCTTGTTTCCATCGGTAATGGCACTGCCTCTTATGAAACAGAAGAGTTTGCTGCTCAGATGATAGAGAAACATGCGTTAAAACTTTCCTATCTCATAACCAGTGAGGCTGGAGCCTCTGTCTATTCGGCATCGAAGCTGGCACGCGAAGAGCTGCCCGAGCTCGACGTTTCCATCCGTGGTGCGGTTTCCATTGCCAGAAGGGTTCAGGATCCTTTGGCTGAACTGGTTAAAATCGAACCTAAAGCCATAGGCGTTGGGCAATATCAGCATGACGTCAATCAAAAAACTCTTACCGAAACACTCGGCACAGTTGTTGAATCCTGTGTTAATCATGTCGGCGTTGAGCTAAATACTGCTTCTCCGGCACTTCTCGGTTATGTAGCAGGTATCTCGGCAAGTGTTGCCAAAAATATTATCACCTGGCGTGATAGCAACGGACGCTTCAAAAATCGTAAAGAACTGCTCAAAGTAGCACGTCTTGGCCCTGCCGCCTTTACACAATGCGCAGGTTTCTTACGCATTAAAGACGGTGAAAATCCCTTGGACAATACCGCCATCCATCCTGAAAGTTACGAACTGGCTAAAATCATTCTTGCCGAGCTCGGCTTCTCCCTCAGTGAATGTCAGAGCAGGCAAAATGAAATAATCACGGCGGCGCAAAAAGCTGATGCTGAATTGCTGGCCGCCAAACTCAGTGCCGGCAAGCCTACAATTATCGATATCTTAAATGCCTTTGCCAACCCTGGGCGTGACCCCAGAGAGGATGCCCCGGCACCTATTCCACGTAAAAAAGTGACAAAATTGTCTGAATTGGAAATCGGTTCTGTTGTTAAAGGCACCGTGCAAAACGTTGTCGACTTTGGTGTTTTCGTTGATATCGGGTTAAAAGTCAGCGGCCTGATTCACCGTTCAGAACTCAGCAACAAACATTTTCGCCATCCACTCGATGTTGTCAGTGTCGGTGATGTTATCGAGCCAATTATCATCAGTATCGATGAACAACGTAACCGCATCGGTCTGAGTCTGAAAAAAGCAAAATAGTTTAAAAAGCGTTGCCGCTTTATCATGCGGCAACGCTTTTTTGTTCCACTATCTCAATTTTTCATTGCAATTTCTTTGTTTAGTTTTTTCATTTCTTTAACCATGAATATCGCTACAACTGCGGCAGCAACCAGATCGGAAATCATGCCTGCGTACAATATACCCCGCAATCCGAACCAAAGCGGCAAAAGAAAGATCAAAGGCAAAAGTAAAATCAGTTGCCGCAGCATTGATAACAAAGAAGCCTTAAGCGGCTGCCCAGTTGCCTGGAAATAACTTGTCGATATTATCTGGAAACCGGCTGTAAATACGCCGCCTAAAAATAATTGCATGCAGGAAACAGCAAAATCCATGAAACCTTCACCATTAGACCCGAAAATCAGTAGAATCTCTTCGGGGATAAACTGGCAGCAAAGCCAGCCTGAAATTGTTATAGCCGAGGCAATCCTCGCCGCTAACAAATAGGTTGCCTTGACTCGGGCAGGAGAACCAGCACCACGATTAAATCCTATTATTGGTTGCGCACCCATACCGATACCTACACATGTCGAAATAACTATCATATTTACTTTCATTACTATGCCCATTGCACTAATTGCCATGTCACCGCCAACTGAACTTAGGTTGCCATAATAGAGAAGCGAGTTATTCATAGCGATCTGCAAAATAGTTGCCCCGGACTGCAGGATACAACTGGAGAAGCCTATTGCCATGGCTTTACGGCAGATATTTAAATCAGGTTTTAGCAAGTAATGCAAACTTAGACGCATCTTACTGCTACGCATGAAATACCAAATTAAGACAGTCAAAGAAAAAATTTGGGCGCAGGCAGTGGCAAGAGCAGCACCCCAGACTCCCCAATGAAACTGAAAAATAAAGAACGGTGCTAAAAGCAGATTGATCAGTACTCCGCCTACCAAGCTACGCATGGCAAGACGAGGACTGCCATCAGCACGTGCCAGATTCGCTAACCCGATTATCAACATGGTAATTGGTATGATAGCAATCATGACGCCGCCAAATTCTTTCGAATATTGCATCGTCTGCTCTGTAGCACCAAATATTTTCAGAATAGGCTCCAGATAGATAAGACCGGCAATCATCATGATGATACCTATGATGAACGCCATTGTCGTAACTGTATTTAGTACTTTTTCCGCGACATCTTTGCGGCCTTCGCCCAATTTGATAGCAGCAAAAGCACTGCCGCCAACACCGAATAATGTGCCAAGGGCAAGCACTACCGTGACAATCGGAAAAGCAATCGTAGTGGCAGCATTGCCAAGATAACCTACAGCCTGACCAATAAAGATCTGGTCAATTATATTATAGAGGGAATTGGCCAGCATTGATATAATAGCCGGCCAGGCAAACATCTTCAGCAATTTTTCCGGCGACTCATAAGCGAGGATATTTCTTTCTTCACTCTCGATCTCTTGCATGATAATCCTCACTCCCATTCCTGCTCTCAATTTCTGTTGATATTTGTTTTTTACTTTGGCATTAATACTGACAGTAAAAACGGTACCAAAAGAGTCAGCACCAAGCCATTAACAAAGCCCAAAATGCCTGTATGCAAGTCAGTATATTTGATGATGACAGGCAAAGTAGAATCCATGGTACTGGCACCACCTATGCCTATGCTCATAATTTTGTTGTATCTTGCTACCAAAGGAATCATGACGAAAGACAACGTTTCACGTAAAACGTTGGTCAAAAAAGAAATTGTACCAATTTCTACGCTGTACATCGTACTTATAACAACTGAGGATAGACTATACCAGCCAAGACCAGCACTGACAAGTACCGCGTCTTCACTTTTCATGCCGGTAAGCGTCCCAGCAACTCCGCCGCCGACAATACTGCCGATGACAACAGCAGTCGGAATAGCTGCCATTAGTGCCAATCCTTTCGGATTGCATATCTTTTTTATTATATGTCTGTTACCGCCGATTTCTACCCCGGCAACAAAAACCATAAAGGACAAAGCTGTCAGCAATACCTCATCAAGTATTGGCCTGGCTGCTGTCGAAAGCCATAAATAGCCACAGCCCATGCCGAAAAGAATTGCTGCAATAATACCATAAATCATCCTTTGCCCTCCTGTTCTTCCTGTCCAATATCATGGGCAAATAACCTGGTAACGAGCCATAGCAATGACAAACTGCCTATGATTATACCAAAAGCCATAATAACTGCCCTATATCCCAAGAGACCAAGGTTACGCAAAAGCTCTTCATCGCAGCCAATTTTGGCACCCAGGCACCAAAGCATGATGAGCAAAGCTACTGTCGAAAGCCGGTTCAAAAATTTTTTCTTATTATAGTTAAATACATCAAGCCAACCAAACAAAATGCCGGCCGCGATACTGATAAAAATACTTTCCAAGTGCCTGCCCCCATAAAAAGAATAAGCCCCGCACGGGACTTATCCTCATGATTTCTTATTCAATAACCATCAGCAATGGATAAAGAGGTTGTCCGCCGTCAAATAGTTCCATTTCCCAGTCACCATTTATTTTTTTCAGCTCACCTACCAGCTCTTCGGCCTGCTCCACTGGCATATCCTTGCCGTAATAAATACTGACCAGTTCTGCTCCTTCAGCAGCAAGAGCGAGTGTTTTCGCTGCCACATCCAAAAGCTGGTCACCCGCATAAACTATCTTTTCTTCCACAAGGCCAATATACTGGCCTTTCTTTACCTTAATACCATTAACAATGCTATCTCTCACTGCTATGCTACAGGCCGCGCTGCGTGCAGCTTTGGCCTGTTCTCTCATAGCCATGACATTCTCAACCATTGACTTCTCTTTGTCAAAAGCCATCAAAGCTGCTAAACCCTGCGCCAGATTATTAGTAGGTATAAAATCTATCTGCTTGGTTCCTAAAAGTTTTTTAACTTGCTGAACCGCCAATACTATATTTTTGTTGTTAGGCAAAATGATATACTGCTCGGCGCTGCCGTTCTCAATGCAACGGACAAAATCTTCAACAGGCGGATTCATACTCTGCCCACCGTAAATTACTTCTTCGGCGCCAATACTTTTCATTATTCTGGCAATACCATCACCAGCTGCTACTGACAAGACTGCCAAGCCGACTTTAGAAACAACAGGCTGCTTGTTGAAAAGTTTCTCACGATGCTGATCAGCCATATTATCTATCTTGATATCGTGTAAGCTGCCCCATTGCATAGCCTTTTGCAAAACTGCTCCTGGATTTTTGGAATGTATGTGTACTTTTACTATGTCAAAAACAACGCCGACAATCAAGGAATTGCCCATGTTTTCCAGTTCATGCATAACTTCTTTTTCTTCTATATGGGAATCACGCACAACAAATTCCGTGCAATAAGGATATTCAATATCAAATTCTTCAATCAGATCCAACTTTACTTCCGGCGCTTCAACAGGCACAAAAACGGGTGCTACTTCGCCTTTTAAACCTGCCAGGCACCCCTCAAAAAATACTATCAAGCCCTGTCCACCTGCGTCAACTACACCAGCTTCCTTTAAAGCCGGCAACAATTCTGGTGTCCTGTCCAGTTCCGCGCGGCCGGCAACAATTGCCTGCTGCAAAACTTCTGTAAATTCGCGGCCCTCACGCACAGCATGATAAGCTCCCTTGGCAATGCCTCTGGCAACCGTCAGAATAGTTCCTTCCACAGGTCGGGAAACAGAACGATAAGCATACAAGACGCCATACTGAAAAGCCTTACCGATTTCGTTATTAGTGGCAGACGTTTTGCCAGCTAGGCCTTTGCCAATTCCGTGCAAGAGCTGTGAAAGAATAACACCTGAATTACCGCGTGCACCAAGAATAGCAGATCTGGCCGCCGTCTGGCCAACCTCTCCTATCGTTGTTTTTTCCAGTCTGCCAACAGCCTCAGCTACCGCTGCCATCGTATGCAGCATATTGGTACCTGTATCGCCATCCGGGACAGGAAAAACATTAAGGTTATTAATCATTTCATAATTATTCTCGAAACTTTGATAAGCTCCCAGCAGCATCATTTTCAACTGGCTGCCATCTATCGCCGCTTCCTGTTTTATTCCCATTAATTACACCCTTTCTACTTTTTGCGACGTAAAAAGATTCCAATAACTTTTGGCCCCAAATGTGAAGCCAAAACAGTCCCAATCCCAGTAACCGTAATTGGTATGCCAGGGTACATATCCATTAATTGCTTATGAAGATATTCCGCATCCTCAGGTGCTTCTGCATGAGCAACATACATAGCTTCAAACGGGGCAAATTTCTCACCCAACTCCAACATTCTCTTCAGAGTTTTTCCCCTTGTTCTTACTTTATCCGCAATCGTCAGTTCACCTTTTTTATTCAGATAAACAATGGGGCGTATACCAAGCAAGTTTCCCACCAATGCGCCAACAGCGCCTATCCTGCCACCCTTTTGCAGATAAGTCAGGGTATCAACACTGAAAATTGTTTCCGTTCTTTGCGCCAGATCATTAGCATAGATCTCTGCTTCATCCAGGTCAGCGCCGTTTTCAATATATTCCAGGATTGCCATTGCCATGCCGGAAATCGCGTTGGCAGCAGTTAAACTATCAACGACACGTATATCCGCACCCGGAATTTCCTGCATTATCTGTCTGGCCGCCAGACGTGCCGTTTGCACTGTGCCGCTGAGGACCCCATCTATGGTTATCATGATTATCTTCTTACCTTGTTCTGACAACTCTTTGAAAATTGTCAAAAAGTCACCAAGCGGCGGTTGAGAAGTTTTCGGCAATTCACCTGTGGCATCAACCATAGCAAACATTTCAGCCAAAGACTTTTCTCCGTCGCGCCATTCAGTCTTTCCATGACGCACGCTCAATCTTACTTCATGACAGCGCGAATCGTTCTTTAATGAGGTTTCCCCCATGACAGCAGTGCTGTCTAATACAATGTGTATATCATTGCGCATTAATATTCCTCCAGCTTAATCACGTTTAAGGCGGTAATGCGTTAATTTAAAACAAGCCCTATTAATTGTAACATATTTGACCAAAAATCCCAAACTAAACCATTACCCGCCGTTAACAGATAAGCTGCTTCTTCAGCTCTTCCAGCATACCTTCATAAGTGAAATCAGCCGGTAAAACAACTTCCGTTTTGTCATGTTGCCAACATATTTCAGCCGTCGCTGGATTTTTACACACAAAAATCCCCTCAGCCTGAATTGCTCGAAATAAATATTCAGCTTCCCGCTCTGTGTTTAGCAAAAAAATAGCCTTCGTCTCTTCAGGAATACTAAAGGACAAACCTTTTCGCTCCGTAAATATAAGGTTCACGCTTGCCGCCAGACCTGCCCATTCCTGACCATCCACAGCAACAACAAGTTCTCCCTGTTTGTTCAAAATGCTGTTCTGTTCTAAGTGTAATGGCAGGACTGGTATATAATCTGTTTGTAGTCCCTGCTTTAATAATGCTGCAGCCGTATTCAAATCCTGCGCGGCCAGTTTAAAAGAAAATTCATTAATATGCAAATCATGAAAAAACGCAAAAAACAGCCTGACAGCATCAGGCGTAGAAAAACAAAGCCATGCTATTCTTGAAAACAGCTCTTTGCTGATAGCAGGACTATCGATAACAGCTCTGTTGCTTACAGGCAATATTTCATGTTCTATCTCTTGCTCCTGCAAAACTTGTGAGAATTGCTGCCTGTTTATACCGCCGGCGACATCCTTTTCGCACACCAGGTAAACTTGTTTGGACACCGTAATCCCCCTTAATACTTGCTTTTAATTATAGCATACACCTTCGGTAAGACTCAAAAAAGGGCAAAAAAAAAGCCCTTACTAGAAGGGCAAAATGAGGGGCTGATTTATTATGTACTTAGTATAACATTTTTGTATACAATGTGCAACAGCCATATTTAAATATTTTTATTATTTAAAATCTTCGCCAATATAAACGATTCCTTCAGTATCTGCATCAGGATTACGTGAGATACGCATAGAGTAACTGAATGGTAATGTAGAAAGTTTGCTGACCACCCAACCATCAGTATTCGTAGCAACGACCTGTGTAGAAGCTGTTTTTTCACCCGTGCCGGTAGCAGCAACAATAAAGCCTGCGCCTTCTGCCAGGCTGACTGCTTTGTCCAGCGCCTCAGGACGTCCGCTGCAATTGATAATTTTCAGCGAAACATTCCTTTTTACAGTTTGTTCGGGGCTCTGTTGATCACTTACTGTTCCTGTTTTAGAACTGCTGCTTTTCTTGGAAGCATCCGTTGTTGTCTTTTTCGTTTCCACAGTGCCGTTGGTCTTTTTCAGTTCTTCGGCTGGAGTTTTACGCAATACTTTTACAGTCTTATCTGTTTTTTCATCTTTAGTAACTTCAAGTTCGCTATCAGGAACAACTTTTTTGTACTCAGCTTCGAATTTTTCAGCAGCCATTCGATATTTATCACTCATCGTAGCGCCCTGCATCTCAACCATCATTGCACGCAGATCAGTCATGTCCGGAACCCAGTAGCTTACTTCGTCAATATATACCGGCTCGCCAGGTACCATTGCCATATTAAGTCCTTTTTGGTCCTTCATTGTCTTATTCATTGCCTTAGCAAGCTTTATCATATCGGTAATTGGTATATCCGTTTTGATCATGGTCACTAGTTCTTTGACCAGGCCAGGCACTTTGGTAAGTATTTCAGTTGAAGTGACCTTCTCGTATATAGCGGCCATAAAATGCTGCTGGCGCTTTATTCTGCCGATATCGCCTTCTTCATCACGATAACGCACATATTGGATTGCTTTTGCGCCATCAAGATGCTGTCTGCCCCTTTGCAGGTCGATTACCAGATTATCATACGGATCTTCGTAATACATATCCTTTTCAACATTGATATCAATGCCGCCAATAGCGTCAACAAGACCTTTGAAGCCTTTAAAATCAACCACGACATAGTTATTGATCTGAACGCCTAAAAATTCTTCTACAGTCTGCTGTGTTAATTTGTGACCGCCATAAGCAAAAGCATGATTTACCTTATCCCAACCGCGTCCAGGGATCCTTACCATGGTATCGCGCGGTACTGACAATAATGAAATATTATTGCTCTTTGGATCAAGCATCACGACAAAGAGAGTATCAGAACGTCCGGCGTCTTCGTCACGTTCATCAACACCCATTACTACTATATTGGTTTTCAGTGCCAAACGATCGGCACGTGTCAGCGAATCCAACGTTACGCCACCGAAAATTGAGCCACCTGTAAAATATTCATATACAACATAACCAAGAGCTAAAACAATTGCTGCAATAATAGCTATGATCTTTTTGCCAAACATCATTTGCACGTTTACGTCTCCTCTATTCCTTTGAGTCTTAATCCAACAATTATACAGTAATTAAGCTCAATCGTCAAAAAAAGTTTCCGGCAGTTCCTTCTTCAGCCTGCGCATAAAACTATAGAGAATACGTGCTGTTAAGCCCCAGATAACATGCCCTTCATACTCATAAAAATATACATCATAGCCTTTACGCTGCAGCCAGCCGCGTGGATGGCGCGGCAGTAAATCGAAGGGAAAATCATCATTAGCCCTGTTGGCAAGTTCCATATGCACCTTGCGGGGAGTTTGACGCATTAATTCCAGCAGCGGCACCACGAATACTTCGCTTACCTCGGCGCAGCTTGGTTTAACTTTTGACAAGTCTCCTATATTGCCAACATAGGGATAGACAATAGGGCCTAAATGTGTTACCAGAAAGTCGAGCTGTCCGCAAACAACTATATCGTCCTGTGTCAGATTAAGTTCCTCGCAAGTCTCTCTGACAGCTGTCTCTTGCAAACTGCAATCGTTTTTTTCTTTTTTGCCGCCGGGAAAGCAAACCTCTCCAGGCTGCCAAGCCAAAGACTTAGATCTTACTTCAAAAAGTACACCGAGTTTGCCATGATAATCAACAAGCGGTAACAAAACAGCGGCCTCTGTCGGCCTGTCTGCACGATCTATGCCGGCGGGTCTTCTGGCTAACATCGCCTGCACGTATGAGCACAACTTTCCCTCACACGGAACATTCATTCATATCCCCTCCATCCTCTAGTTCTAATTTCTGTTTCCTTGTTTCATTTCCTGCCACTATTTGTAAAATAATCGTAAAAACATACACTGAAGATTATAAAAACGCCTGCTCATTAAATAAAATGAGCAGGCGTCATTGCGCTGACCTTTATGCCAACATTTCCCAAAGTGCAAGCGCTACAACTCCCGGCACTCCAAAAAAACCGGCAATCAAAGCTTTAATCACGGTTATATCAATGTGGAAAGAAAAAGCAGCTCCTACAAGATTGATAAGCCACAAAGTTGCTCCCCCGATAAGGCCGTTCCAGACTAATTTGAACGGCAGTGAGAAAAGTTTAACCAATAGCAACAAAATAACTATTGCAACAACATAAGGCACAAAAGTTGCAAAACCTGACATTTTATAAACACCTCTTACATATTCCTTCTATTTTCCAACGCTCTGGCAAGCGTCATTTCATCAGCATATTCCAAATCACCGCCGACAGGAAGACCATGAGCAATACGGCTTACAGTAACGCCCAGCGGTTTTAAAAGCTGAGCCAGGTATACGGCGGTTGCTTCGCCTTCTACGTCAGAGTTGGTCGCAATGATTATTTCTTTAACCGTTGCCTGCTGCAGGCGCAAAAGCAGTTCTTTAATCCTGATATTCTCAGGACCGATGCCATCAAGCGGCGATAAAACCCCATGCAGTACATGGTAAACGCCTTTGTAGCCATGGCTGCGTTCCATCGCCATCAAATCCTGAGGCTGTTCCACGACACATATTACAGAGCCGTCTCTGTCTTTTCTGCCACAGATTTCGCAAAGCTCGCTGTCGGAAAGATTATAACAGACGGAACAAAGTTTTATCTGCTGTTTAGCGGCAATCAGCGCTCCTGCCAATTGCCTTACTTCGGACTCCGGTCTGTCAATTATATGATAAGCCAGACGCAAAGCCGTTTTAGAGCCAATGCCCGGCAATCGTCTTAGCTGCTCATACAAGTCAGCCATCGGTTTGATCATTCGCATAATGTTCCTCTTTTGCTGATAATTACATTCCTGGTAGTTTCATGCCACCGGTTATTTTACTCATCTCGCGCTCGGTCATCTCGTCAATTTTGCGCATAGCTTCGTTTACTCCTGATACAATCATATCCTGGAGCATTTCGACATCGTCCGGATCGAGAGCTTCCGGTTTGATTTTAATGCTTTCGATTTCTTTTTTGCCATTGGCAACTATAGTCAAAGCACCGCCGCCGACAGTCGTCTCCACTGTGCGTGTTTTAAGTTCTTCCTGCATTTTCAGCATTTCTGCCTGCATCTTCTGTACTTTTTTCATCATACCTTGCATATTGCCCATATTGCCCATTCCGTTAAACATCTGTAATCCTCCTTCAAACTGCTAACCTTTATAAATTGTATCAAATAGCTTC
>CAYRVN010000044.1:0-11681 GCA_964427675.1 uncultured Acidaminococcales bacterium | reverse complement strand
GCGATACTGCGTTATCCATAGCAGCAACAAATAACAACGATGATATAGCACAGGTATTAAGGGAAGCTGGCGGAACAACGATAGATTGGGCACAATAGGTTTGTAAAGATATTATATAAAGGCGGGCTGATATTGGTTCTGTTAACTAAGTTTTTACTATAGCCATTGATAGTTTTGGTGGACATAGCTATAGGGCTCGCATAATCAGGGAAATATAAATTATGAGTGCTGGATATTATCTTTTATCTACCGATAATTTGGGGGGTTATATAAAGGTGGATCAACATCGTGTAAAATATTTATATTTTATAGGAAGCGCATTAATTCTTATTGTTTTTGCCGTTCTCTATTATAATTTAATTTTAAAACCATCACAGGTTGTTTTTAATATTGCTGTTGAACAGATGGAGGATAAAGATTATACAAGTGCAATGAATTCTTTTCAAAAAGTCAAGAAAATGGATTTTATTAGATATAGTACTGCCCAGGACAAATATGACAAATGCAAGAAAACAGATGAGAATATTTTAGGTATATGGGAAAGATATGGTGATGGCAAGGCCGGAATGCAAGTTAAGGTTACAAAGGATCATGATGGTTACAGTGGGAAAATTATAAAGTCCCCTCCCGCCTGCCAAGAAGATGGATTTTTTGTAGGGGAAATAAAATGGAGAAACATCACTAGACAATCAGATACTTCATTTAATTATTATGATTTATGGAAATCCTCTTATGACGATGATAAAACACTATTTGAAGGTGATTATAAAGAGGCTATTATTGAATTAGATGATGATTGGACAAAAATTAATCTAAATATGAAGGTTATTGAAAGTAACGATCCTTCCCTTGGTCAGGTTCAAACGTGGAATAAAATTACAAGCTAAATATTATTTCCGCTACCGCATCTGTTAGTTTAAAAAGGATATTATAATACTTCCGAAAATCTAAATTTTCGGAAGTATTTCTATTTTAGCAGGTATTTTTACCCACAAAATAGAATAGTTAACAGTGGATTTTGACTTCCGAAAACTGTAGAAAGGAGATTTTATGGCTCAACTACGACTAGCAAAGGAAAATCAGCCAGATTTAATTCAGCAATTTCATATTTATTTACTTGAAAGTGATCGTGGCCTATCTGCTGATGGATATGCCAGAGATGTAAAAAGATTCTCAAAATGGTTTAGTCATAGACATGGTTCTTTTGTACCCCAGGCAGTATCAACCTTAGATTTAGTAGAATATCGTACATGGATGCAAAAAGAAGGAAGTACAGGAAAAGGATTAGCACCAGCGACCGTAAACCGTAATCTTAACTCCTTAAAATCCTTTTTTAGATTTTGTAAGAAAGAGAGCTTCGTTCAACAAGACCCAACCCAGGATTTGAAACTAGTAGCCAATGCTACACAGCTAGTCCCAAGATGGCTTACCCGAAAGGAACAGGCAGCTCTTGTTCGTGCAGTTAAAGAATTCGGTAACCTGCGGGATGAAGTTATAATTATTACCCTACTTCATACAGGATTAAGAATAAGCGAATTAGCAGAATTAAAATGGCATGACATAATAATCAATCCACGTAGTGGGAAGGTGTGTGTTACGGGCAAGGGTAACAAATACAGGGAAGTACCCCTTAACTCTACTGCCCGTAAGGTGTTATCCCAATGGAGAGAAGAACAAGAAAATACTGAACAAAATTATCTGTTCCCCGGTCAGAAAGACGCTTTGGATGCTAGGTCAATACGAAATGTAATTTATAAATATGCCTATTTAGCCCATTTAGAAGATATTTCTCCGCACATATTAAGGCATACCTTCTGTAAAAATGCAGTAGACCTGGGAGTACCACTTACAGAAGTAGCTATGATGGCAGGCCATTCTTCACTGGATGTCACCAAAATTTACACTGTACCATCCGAAAAAGACCTGCAGGATGCGGTAGAAAGAATGGCCTGGGAGTAGTCCATTAGTAGACTTCTCTTAAATCGGTTCTAAGCCTGCAGGGATATACCTAGAAAAATAAAGGGTATACGGCGGATATTTGGGGGTGAAAGAATGTCAAATCAAGATATAACTACTAACCTACGTGCTGTACTTAGTTTCTATAAAAAGCTTGCAGATAAAACGCCTTATTATAACCCGATATATTATAACAGTAATTCCGAGGATAATGTTTTCATGAGGCTTGAGAGGGCAGCTTTTGATCAACGAGACTGCAATGATGTTGCTACTTTTTCCCGATATGCAATTTGGGCAGAGGATATTCGTTTTTAATTTATAGTTCATAGAAAAAAACTGATCTTAGTCCTAAACTCAAGCTCGGCAAAAACGAACCAGGACGTCCTGATGAAAATTGCCACGGCGCTCGATGCAAGGTTTAGGATCTGTTCGAAACTGTTAAAGATGAAGACGACGAGAACGCATAACAGTGATTCTCTTATTTTGAAAGTGAGGTTATATGAATGAATAAGCAGCAACTAGCAACAAAAATATGGGAATCTGCAAATAAGATGCGTTCCAAAATAGAGGCCAACGAATACAAGGATTACATTCTTGGTTTTATCTTCTATAAATTTCTGTCGGATAAAGAAGTTCGCTTCATGCAAAGTAAAGGCGCTACTGCTGAGGACATCAAGCACTTAAGTGAAGATGATGCTGAAACCGTTAAGTATATCCAAGGAAATATCGGCTATTTCATCGCCTATAAAGACTTATTTTCTACTTGGCTTTCAATGGGTAGAGATTTTGATGTTTCCAATGTGCGTGATGCGCTTTCTGCTTTCAGCCGCCTAATTGATAGCAATTACAAAAAAGTCTTTGACGGCATTTTTGAGACGCTGCAAACAGGTCTATCCAAGCTGGGCGAAAACTCTGCCTCACAGACGAAGGCTATCAGTGACCTCATTCAGCTGATTAAAGATATCCCGATGGATGGCAAACAGGACTATGACGTTTTAGGCTTCATCTACGAATATCTTATTTCCAACTTTGCGGCTAACGCAGGCAAGAAAGCCGGTGAATTCTACACCCCGCATGAAGTATCGCTTTTGATGAGTGAAATCGTTGCTGAGCACCTAAAAGATCGGAAGGAAATTCAGATTTACGATCCGACGAGCGGTTCGGGCAGCCTGCTCATCAATATTGGGCGCAGCGTTTCAAAGCACATCGATGATGATGACAACATCAAATACTACGCCCAAGAGCTGAAACAAAACACCTATAACCTTACCCGTATGAATCTGGTCATGCGTGGTATTTTGCCGTCAAACATCACGACTCGCAACGGCGATACCTTGGAGGACGATTGGCCGTATTTTGAAGATAGCGACCCGGTCGGCACCTACAACCCGCTTTATGTAGATGCGGTTGTCTCCAATCCACCGTATTCGCAAAACTGGGATCCGGAAGGTAAAGATACTGACCCACGCTATGCCCGTTTTGGGTTGGCACCAAAAGGAAAGGCAGACTATGCCTTTTTACTGCACGACCTTTATCACGTTAAGCCCGATGGCATCATGACCATCGTTCTTCCGCACGGCGTTTTATTCCGTGGTGGTGAAGAAGGTACAATCCGTAAGAACCTAATTGAGAATAACCATATCGATGCCATTATCGGGCTGCCGGCAAATGTCTTCTTCGGTACAGGCATACCAACCATCATTATGGTGCTTAAGCAAAAGCGCATGAATACGGACGTGCTTATCATTGATGCCTCCAAGGGTTTCATCAAGGTCGGCAAAAATAACAAGCTTCAGGCATCAGATATCAAACGAATCGCCGATACGGTAGCTGAGCGTAAAGATGTGCCCAAGTTTGCTCGTGTGGTCAGCCGTAGCGAGATTCGAAGCAACGAATACAATCTCAACATCCCACGCTATGTGGATTCTTCCGAGGCTCCTGAAAGCTGGGACATTTACGCTTCCATGTTCGGAGGCATACCGAAAAAGGAGATTGAAGAACTTTCGGCCTACTGGCAGGCCTTCCCTGAGCTGAAAACGGCTTTGTTTACGGAGGGCTCTGGCGAGCATATGCATATTGCAGGGGGCAATCTCAAGGACATCATCAAAAACCATCCGAATGTGATCTCTTTTCAAGAGCACTATGCAAAAGCTTTCACCGGTTTTGATGCTGTGCTTTACAGCCGCCTTGTAGAGGATATGGAAACGTTGAATATCTCCAAAGAAGAAGCTGTGCTTAGCTGTGAAATTTTTAGTCGTCTTGCGTCTGTGCCGCTGGTAGATAAATATACGGCATATCAGCTTCTTGATGATGAGTGGGTCAAGATAGCCGTTGACCTGGAAATGATCCAAATGGAAGGATTCGGGGCTACAAAACAAGTTGACCCCAATATGGTCGTAAAGAAAAGGAATGGAAAAGATGTCGAAGTGCAAGAAGGTTGGCTAGGCAGAATCATCCCGTTTGATCTAGTGCAAGAAACGCTGCTGCACGAGGAAACGGCAGCCTTAAAGGAAAAAGAAGAACGCCTCACACAGGTCACTGCCGAGCAGCAAGAAATCCTTGATTCCCTGACGGAAGAAGAAAAAGAGGACCTGACCGATGTTTTGAATGACGACAACACTGCATTTCTGACAACCCCTGTGAATAATGCGGCTAAAGAGCTGCTAAAACGGTTCGATGCGGCAGAATATGCAGAGGACAGCCCAGAGGGCAAACTCCTTGCTGCGAAAATCTTACTCGATGAAGAAAAGGGCCTGAAGAAAGACATTAAGATAGATTCGACCAAACTGCATTTACTCACAAAAGAAACCATTGAAAATCTGGCAGACGAGCAAGTTTATTCTTTGCTGGAAAAGAAATGGATTATGCCGCTGGTGGCAGGATTAGAGCAGCTGCCTACGGACATCCTCGGAAACCTTGCAGCGAAGGTGCAGGCACTGACGGACAAATACGCCACCACCTTCTCCGATGTGGAAGACGAAATCAAAGAAACAGAAGCAATGCTTGCGTCCATGCTTGACCAGCTTACCGGCAGCGATGTGGATATGCAGGGACTGGCTAAATTGAAAATCCTGCTGGGAGGTGAGTGATATGGCTGAAAAAGCAAAAGCACCTGGCATCAGGTTCAAAGGCTTCACCGACGCTTGGGAACAGCGCAAGCTCGGCGACGTTGCGGATTTCAACCCGAAAGCGCCCCTGCCTGATGTGTTTGAGTATGTCGATTTGGAATCTGTGGTTGGCACGGATTTGATAAGCCATCGGACTGAATTACGGGAATCCGCTCCGTCAAGAGCGCAACGCCTCGCTAGACGCGGGGACGTATTTTATCAGACGGTTCGCCCCTATCAAAAGAACAACTACCTCTTTGATCTGCCTGATGATAACTACGTTTTCTCGACTGGCTACGCCCAAATAAGGCCGAATATTGAGAGCTATTTTCTTATGAGCAGGGTTCAAGAAGAACGCTTTGTAAAGGCGGTTCTAGACCGTTGCACAGGTACGAGCTATCCTGCTATCAACGCAAATGATTTGGCCGAAATCGAGATTCAAGTGCCTCACGATAGAGGGGAACAGCGAAAAATCGGAGATACATTCCAGAGCCTTGATTGCCTTATCACCCTTTATCAGCGCAAGTTTGAAAAAATGCAAAATGTCAAAAAAGCCATGTTGGAAAAAATGTTTCCGAAAAAAGGAGGCAATGTTCCAGAGATTCGATTCGCCGGATTTACTGACGCTTGGGAACAGCATGAGTTGGGGGATATAGCGAAAGTGGTCAATAGAAATGACCCAAATTCAACTGCTCCAATTATGATGATAACGGCAAATAATGGGTTCATAAATCAATCAGATCGGTACTCCTTTAATAATTCAGGGGAAAGTTTAAAGAAATATATTCTACTTAAGCAGAATGAACTTGCATACAATCATGGTGCTTCAAAGATACGGCCGTATGGTTCGTGTTTTGCGTTACCGTGCGAGGAAGCCCGAATTCCCTTTGTTTATCACTGTTTTTCAGTTGGCGATAATAATCCCCAGTTTGTTTCAATAGAGTTAAATGGTACAAGAGTTGAGGACCAACTGAGAAAGATCATATCTTCTGGAGCGCGAATGGATGGCTTATTAAACATATCATTTGATGAGTATTGTTCAGTTTCGCTAATGCTTCCAAGTTTACAAGAACAAAGGCTTTTGGCGCACTTTTTTAGAGATCTCGACAACCTCATCACCCTTCATCGGCGTAAGCTTGAAAAATTGCAAAATGTTAAAAAAGCTTGTCTTGAGAAGATGTTTGTCTAAGAAAGGAGCGTAATTTTGTGATATTTAAAACGGAAGCAGACTTTGAAGCAGCCATGATTGCTGCCTTGCAAAATAAAGGCTGGGAAAATCATGTTTTGAAATACCCAACAGAAGAAGATTTGCTGAAGAACTGGGCGGATATTCTGTTTGAGAACAATCGGGGTATTGATCGTTTGAATGACGCTCCTTTGACAGATACGGAGATGCAGCAGATTTTAGAACAAGTTATGGCTCTGCGTACTCCCTTGAAGCTCAATGGCTTTATTAACGGCAAAACGGTTTCCATTACCCGTGATAATCCGGATGATCCTTTGCATCTTGGCAAAGAAGTAAGCCTTAAAATTTACGATCGCCGTGAAATAGCCGCAGGGCAAAGCAGATACCAAATTGCCCAGCAGCCGAAATTTAAGTCTAAGTCAAAGATTCTAGGCGACCGCCGCGGCGATTTGATGCTGCTTATTAACGGCATGCCTGTGTTTCATTTGGAGCTGAAAAAGAGTGGTATTCCTGTGAGCCAGGCTTATCACCAGATTGAGAAGTATTCTGATGAGGGTATTTTCACAGGAATCTTCTCTTTGGTGCAGATATTTGTAGCGATGCAGCCGGAAGAGACCGTTTATTTTGCCAACCCCGGCCCAGATGGTGTCTTTAATCAGGACTTTTATTTCCATTGGGCAGATTTTAATAACGAGCCCATTAACAACTGGAAGGACATTACGACCTATCTTTTATCAATTCCGATGGCACATCAAATGATTGGTTTCTACACAGTTGCCGATGATTCTGATGGCGTGTTCAAGGTTATGCGCAGCTATCAGTATTATGCGGCCAATGCTATTTCTGACCGGGTAGCAAAGATTGACTGGAAAGATCAACATTTGCTGGGTGGCTATATTTGGCATACAACAGGCTCCGGTAAAACGATGACGAGCTTTAAGTCTGCCCAGCTTATAGCTAACTCGAAGGATGCCGACAAAGTTATCTTCCTGATGGACAGGATCGAGCTTGGTACACAATCGCTTCATGAGTATCGTGCTTTTGCCGAAGATAATGAAGAGGTGCAGTCCACTGAGGACACCTATGCTCTTATCACAAAGCTGAAAAGTAAGAACCCTGCCGATACGCTGATTGTCACTTCTATTCAAAAAATGAGCAATATTAAGAATGAAGAAGGCGGCTTGAATGCTGCCGATATTGAGGCGATGAATTCAAAGCGCATCGTTTTTATTGTGGATGAAGCACATCGCTCTACATTTGGTGAAATGTTGATTACCGTAAAACAGACCTTCCCTGACGCCGTGTTTTTCGGGTTTACCGGTACGCCTATTCAGGATGAAAACCAGAAAAAGAAGAATACCACTTCGACCGTCTTTGGTGATGAGCTGCACCGCTATAGTATCGCTGACGGTATTCGTGACGGGAATGTGCTCGGATTCGACCCGTATAAGGTCCTTACCTATAGAGACATTGATCTGCGTAAAGCGGTGGCGCTGATGATGGCGAATGCCGCTACAGAAGAAGAAGCCATCAAAGACGTGGAGAAAGCAAAAAGATATTACCACTACATGGATTCTGTCAAAGTAAAAATGGCCGGATACCATGAAAAGAGTGGCAAATACATTAAAGGTATTGAAGACTATCTGCCGAGAGAACAGTATGAGCGCGCTGAACACCGTAAAATGGTTGTTCAGGATATTTCGGATAACTGGTTGCGGTTGAGTCATGCCTCGAAGTTCCATGCGATTTTTGCTACCAGCAGTATCCCGGAGGCCATCGCGTATTATAGGCTTATTAAAGAGACAAAGCCTGACTTGAAAATCACGGCACTTTTTGATCCCGACATCAACAATAATGGTGGCGTGAAGTTTAAAGAAGATGGCCTGGTTGAAATTCTAGAAGATTACAATGCAAGGTATGAGCAGGACTTTACCTTGGCCACTCACGGGAAATTCAAGAAGGATATTGCATCACGCTTGGCGCACAAAAATCCTTATGAACGTATTGAACGAACCACTGAAAAACAAATTGACCTTTTGATTGTTGTTGATCAGATGCTCACAGGCTTTGATTCCAAATGGGTGAACACCCTTTATATGGATAAGGTGCTTAGGTACGAGAACATCATTCAGGCGTTTTCTCGTACTAACCGTTTGTTTGGCCCGGATAAGCCTTTCGGCACAATTCGCTATTACCGTTATCCAAACACAATGGAACGAAACATCAATAACGCGGTGGCTCTTTATTCTGGCAATAAACCACTTGGATTATTCGTAGAACATCTGGACTACAACCTGGAGAAGATGAATCAAGTCTTTGAAGATATTTCACGCTTGTTCACTTTTGCAGGTATCCCGGATTTTTCCCGTTTGCCAGAAGATGTAAATGTGTGTGGCAGGTTTGCTAAACTATTCAGTAGTCTAAATGAGTATCTAGAAGCAGCAAAGATTCAAGGTTTCACTTGGAAACAACAGAACTATCCTTTTGAGAATCCCAAAAAAGTCATCGAGATGGCATTCGACGAGAACACCTATCTGATCTTAGCATTGCGTTACAAAGAGCTGTTTACAGAAGGAGGCGGCGGTAGCGGCGGTGATATCCCGTTTGATATCGATGGCCATCTGGTAGCCATTGACACTGGCAGAATTGATACTAATTATATGAACTCACGCTTTGAGAAATATCTTAAAGTGTTGCGCCAGGACGATATCGACCAAGACCAGCTTCAAGAAACCTTAGACGAGCTACATAAATCTTTTGCGACCCTTACCCAAGAAGAACAGAAATACGCTAACATTTTTATCCATGACGTGCAAAGCGGAAATGCCGAAATTGAGGACGGAAAGCCTTTCAGGGACTACATCACTGAATACCAGTTCCGCGCTAAAAACGAGCAAATCCGCCAATTAGCCGATGCCTTAGGGATTGATATATCAAAGCTGGAAATCCTTATGAATGTTGGTCCTACCGAAGCGAACATCAACGAATACGGCAGGTTCGATGACCTGAAGAAAACCGTAGACAGGGACAAGGCAAAAGCTTACTTTGAAGCGATAGCAGGCACGAGCGTCCCCGAATTTCGCCTCAGCATCAAAATCGAAAAATTGCTTAAAGACTTTATCCTTAGCGGAGGCTTTGATATCAATGAGGATGAAAACAAATAACTGTAGACACGAAATAAGCAAAATGTTAGAATAATTATAAATAAATCAGCAAAAACATAGCAAAAACATTAAGAATAAGTACAAATTAGTAGAAAGGCCTACAAAAATGTACCACTTTCGAGCGGATTGCTTATAAGTTTCTTTAAGTGAAACTTTTCACTATTAAATAAACTAATTGCAAAACCCATAAAAACTGGTATGCGTGTACCTTCAAAGCGATCCAAAACGGGTCGCTTTTATAATGGTTAAAAATAATAAAACGTGGAATTGGTAAATCTATAAGAGAGCTCCTTCGTAGTTTACGGAGGAGCTCTCTTATTTTCTTATTTTAGAACAATTTAGAGCATTCCTGTAATCCATGAAATGGTCTTTGAAAACTAAAAAACCCCCTGATATGATTTGAGTGTGCCAAGCAAAACGCACAAAAATCATTAAATCAGGAGGGTTTTAAGCAAATGAAAGACCGTGATATTAAGTTGGAAGCAGTAACACCAAACACATTAGTTGTCGGAGTAGACATTGCCAAAGAAACTCAATGGGCCAGGTTCGTTAATTATCGTGGTTTGGAATTAGGAAAAGCCCTTAAATTCCGCAACAATAAAAACGGCTTTGACAGTATTCTAGCAAGCATTAAAGCCATTTGCAAGAACAAGCGATTTGACGATGTTATCGTAGGAATGGAGCCCACAGGTCACTATTGGAAGCCATTAGCCAATTATCTGATAATGCATGGAACAAAAGTAGTGCTGGTCAACCCCTACCACACCAAACGAGCCAAGGAGCTTGACGATAACAGCCAAACTAAGAACGATAAAAAAGACGCTTTAACCATCGCCAAACTTGTTTGCGATGGAAGATATTACACCGTATATATGCCCCAGGATATATTTGCAGAACTAAGAGTGTTGACTAACTCCAGAATGAGCCTAATGCAGCGCCATAATGCCTTAAAAAACACAATAACGGCAGTGATGGATGAATACTTTCCTGAAATAGTGACGGTATTTAAAAAACCACTAAAAGGCAAGGCATCGATGCAGATATTGAAGTCCTGTCCGTTCCCTTCGTTGATACTTGAATTAGGTGTAGATGGTGTACTGGTCGAGATAAAAAAGGCAGTAAAAAAGACGGTCGGAAGAAAGAAGGCAGAGCAACTAGTTGAAACAGCCAAAACCTCAATAGGGGTAAGCTATGGAATAGCATCAGCAAAGCTGAAGTTAGAACTAATGATTGAAGAATTGGAGCTGTTAAACAGACAGCTGGTTCAAATCGAAGAAGCAATGGATCAGGCATTAGCTGCTACAGGATTTAGAGAAACAATACTGAGTATTCCCGGCATAGGAGTGGTAACGGCCGCTAGCTTTTTAGGTGAGATTGGTGACCCGATGAGATTCGATAATCCACGTCAGATAAGCAAAATGGCAGGCTACAACCTGGTTGAGGATAGTTCAGGCAAGAGCAAAAGCGGAACAGTTATATCAAAACGAGGGAGAAAGAACTTACGGAATATTTTATACCAGATGGCCATGACCATGGTTGCAATAAACCCTGAAATGAAAGCACTTTACAACTACTTAAAGACCAGACAAAAAAATCCCCTTAAGAAGAAGCAAGCCCTGGTTGTTATTTCAAAGAAGATAATAACTGTAATATATAACCTGGTGAAAAAGCAAACAGAATACAAGGCAGAATTAGTACTTGGTGAATTCAGGAAGAACCAATTTAAGCAAGCTGCATAAGGAAGCAAGAAGCCACAAAATACGCCGATAAAGCGGAGATAAGGAGGGAACCTCCATTAGCCCACTGAGGCAGTATCAAAGCTTAAATGCTATCTCCGCTTTTATCCATAAAACAGAACGAAGGAATGTAAGGGCATGACCCAGTGAGCCATGATAGGGTGAGTTTCTGGATAGTAACGGCGAAAAGAATAATTCATTAAAACCGTATAACTCTACTACCAATGATCGCTGACTTGACATCCACCCCGCATGTGGGTAGTAGAAATTACCGATGGAGTGAACTGGGAACAAGTGCAAGATGGCTACTCCATCGGAATATCAAGTGTACCACATGCAGGACCCCGTCTGTAAAGTCCGCTGGGTTTATCGTAATTTGATAGGTTTTGGGGGTCCCCCTCAGGAGTTCACCAGGAACAGTTCTTAAATACTGAGATTTATGGAGAAATCCATTGATATGTATTCAAATATTGAGATAGGGAGGTAAAAAGTAGTGAGAGTAGCTAAAAACGTTTTGGAATTAATCGGCCAG
>CAYRVN010000043.1:5785-11734 GCA_964427675.1 uncultured Acidaminococcales bacterium | reverse complement strand
TATGCCATTCTATTAAACCAGCGTTTATAAAAACCAGGTTGATAGAGGGGCTCATCTGTTAGTGCTAATAGTGTTTATGCTGCAAATAAAATTGGTAGTTATCAGTTGTCTGGTGGTGTCGGTGATTATGGTGACTATCGAAGATATTTCTATATTACTTCATCAGCTTCGAGTTATTCTTCAGCCATAAATAATGCCATGAATACATGGGTTAATACATCAACTACTCCTGGAGTAACAACTTCTATATCTTGGAGAGAAACTACTACACAAAGTTTAAGCGTTATGGATATTTATTATGGTACATACTTTTCGTCAGGGATTATTGCTGGCACAGATTTCTGGACATATTCAACTGCAGTAGATCCTACCACATCTAATTGGGGATGGGGAAGAATTCGCTTAAACGGATCTACTTTTAATGGTTAACAGCGTTTAATAGACAAGGAACAATTGCTCATGAAATGGGACACGTTTTTGGATTAGATGAAACCAATTCAGATACAACCAGTGTTATGTGTCAGCTTGGTGCTGGTCGTTCTGTCAATAGAGCATCTGCTAGTGACTTAAGAACTATAAATTCGATTTATGGTTAATTAGAAAGGAGTGTCAATCTATGAAAAAGGCAAAGGTTGCATTGGTTTTTGTTTCATGTTTTGTAATTGCTGGAGGTATAGTGTCATATCAATTACTTTCTTCTAAAAATTCTATTTCCAGTAATAGCAGAGTAGTTTCAGAACTTGCTGATGTGAATGCAAAAGAAAATGCTATAGAAAGTGAAGATGATAAAAACACGCAGAAACAGGAGTTGACATTTGACAAACAAGTAGTCACCAATGCGGATTTTGCCAATATTTATAATGATTTTGGATCATTAAAAAAAGCATCAACAATTGTTGTTGAGGGTAATGTTGCAGATACATCAGTTTTTTTGCATAAGGTTAACGAAGATGTAGTTCCTTACACAATTTATAGGATTAAAATATCAAAAGTGCTCTCTGGTGATGTTAGCGTTGATGATATCATCAATGTTGCTGAATATGGTGGAATTATTACAGCTGAAGAAGCCGGTTTAGATGTAAAATTTCCTGAAATGTCGAAAGAGGAAAAAGAACAAAAAATCTATTTTTCCTTTGGCAATTCTCTTTCAGTGACTGGTGACAAACTCTTGATTTTCGGAAGTAATGAAGAGGGTTCCCAGATTCTTGATTTTGACGAGCCGTATTATATGTTAGTTAATGAGTATCAAGGGGAATTTGATTTTAATGCCAAAAATAATAGTTACTCTCGCCATATTCCAGATTCGGAGATTAACGTTAGTAAATTGGAAATTAATGCTGATGATTTAAAAAATACTTTTAGTAATATGAAATGATGTTATGGATTATATCATAATCAATATGTAATAAAAAGCATTCTTTCGTTTGAAAGGGTGCTTTTTTATACCCCTCATAGAGCAGATGCATGTGCTCGCCAGACTGAAAACAAAGGGTTTTCTGGACGATGCAAAATATATGGAGCAGATTAATGAAATTAACGGTAAAATCAGCAGGCACGAGCTTGAATTGCGGCAGCGTTTATGTCGTGATGAGGAAGATGAGCAGACTGAGAAAATAAGGGATATTGCCTCTATAATTGAAAAAGGGGCAGCTTCACTGACAGAATTTGATGAGGTGCTTTTTGAAAGCCTGATTGAAAAAATAATCGTGGTAAACAGAAATGAGTTTGAATTTGTGATGTATGGCGGATTGAAGCTGAGGGAGAAAATATAAAAAGTATTTGACATCCGCGCATAATTATGCTATAATAACATCATAATAATAAAGCGAAAGGGTGATGCATATGCCACAGATCAGACCGATAACGGATTTAAGAAACACAACGGAAATCTCCGAGCTGTGCCACAGTCTGCAGGAGCCGGTTTTTATCACGAAGAATGGTTACGGCGATATGGTAGTCATGAGCAATGAAACTTACGAAAGAGAAATGGCTGCGGCTGAAATTTTCCGGAAACTGCTGCTTGCACAGCGCCAGATTGACGGCGGTGAGGGTGTGGACGGAGAGGGTGTACTTTCCAAGCTGAGGGAAAAATACGGTTATGTATAAGCTGATTTTCGCACCGGAATTCATTCGGGATTTAGACGATACCTTCAGCTATATTTCCTGCACGCTGACAGCGCCGGGGGCGGCAAAGAACCTGATGAAAGAAATCGATGAAGCAATTATGAATCTCAGGGAAATGCCGTATATGTATCCGGTCTGTGATGAACCGCTGGATGCGCTGGAGTACCGCAAGCTTGCTGTGAAAAACTATATCATCTATGCTGTTGATGAAGAAAAGAAAAACGTCAATCTGCTCAAAAGTTTTTACGGCAGACGAGACTATTTGAATTTTTTCAGCTGATTGTGCTTTGTGATGGGTTCACAAGGCACTTTTTTGTGAAAATGTATTGATATTCCGATAGAATTATAGTATAATAATCATAGAATAAATCTAGGAGGGATTGCTGTGATTATTAAGCCATCAACTGTACTCAGAAATGATTATGTGACCATATCCAATCTGGCGCATGAAAAGCAGGAGCCGATTTATATTACCAAAAATGGGGAGGGCGATCTTGTGGTGATGAGTATTGAAGCGTTTGAAAAACGTGAAGAATTAATCAGACTGAAAGCAAAGCTTGAGGCGGCAGAGCAGGGCAGGCTGTTCGGAGAACCCGCTTTGTCCATAAACGAGGCAAGGAAAAAGCTTGCGGAGAAATACAGAAATGCAGAAGTATAAGGCGGAGCTTCTTGCGGCGGCATGGCGTGAGCTGGATCAGATTGCGGACATTCATATGACACTCGCTGGCTCGAAATCGGCTGAGAATATAACGGACAAAATTCTGAATGCTATTGAGCTGCTTGAGGAACATCCGTTTAAAGGCACATTTTTATTGCTTTTGGTGATGGATATTCGGGAAGAATTGTGGTATTGTGTAGTAATATAGGCATGGGGAGATTTTCAGAAAGGAGCAGATTTGCTTTGAAGAAAAACAGAACCATCCCGTTTGGGTACTGCATGCAGGGTGGAGAAATCCAGCCTGATGAAACGGAATCCAAGCTTGTATGGGAGATTTTCACGGCATACCAAAATGGCAGTTCTTTAAAGGAAATTGCCGACAGCATGACATGATGTGCTGGCGGAAAAGATGTCAGCCCCGAAACCCGCGTATTTACGCGGGTTTTTCGCATTTTTAGAGCAAAAAAACGAAGTAAAAAACCATAGATGCTTTTCGGGTGAAAACATGGTCTAGTTGGACTCGAACTCGCCGTTTTCTTTCCTGTATTTGAGTGCCTGAAACATGCGAACTCTGCCGTAATCGGCATTTCCTTCATCCTCATCATGGATTTTTTGCATGGCATCCGCAAGCGGCTGATACTTCCATGGCTTCTCCCTACGATTAAGATAATCGTAAAATGCCTGTCTGCTGACTTGCAGGGTGTTACAGTAAAATCTGATGTTTCCTGTGCTTTTGCCGTCATCTGTCCGGATCGCAACATACATCAATCTTTGTTCTTTCCCGACTTCTGACGGCTGGCGGCGAAAAAAGCCGCCGCATCCTCCAAAAATTCGTTCATTTCGTTCAGCCGTTTGTTTTCTTTCTCCAATGCTTTGATCTGCTTTTTTAGTTGCTGGTTTTCTTCGGCAATGTTCAGAGATTCCTCCGGTTTGCGGCTTCCGCAGCCGGTGTCCAGTTCTCCGGTTTTTGCTTTTTTTATCCAGCCGTACAGCGTATTTGTGGGTATCTGCAATTCTTCCGCCGCTTTTGTCGTCCCAAGCTTCTTTGCAAGCTTTACCGCCTGCACTTTGTATTCCTTTTCATAGCTCTTAATTTCTGACATCTTTCAACACTCCTTAACTCTATTCTATTTTTTTGTGTGTAAAGTGTCAAGTTTTATTATACAACATCAGGATGACACCGAAAGGGTGGTGGAAATGTATAGCGAAAAAATATTTGAGTTTACACAAAGGCTTGCGAAACGTTATCGTACAAGCAATCCTTTTGAATTAGCAGAAGCACTTGGCATTACTGTGGGCTACAAGCCTTTTACTGACCTCAAGGGAATGTATTACATCGTTGAGCGATGTGCATTTATAACCCTGAGTGAAACTCTTGATGAAGCAATGGAAAGAGTCGTGTTGTTTCACGAAATCGGTCATCATCTGCTTCATAGACACCTTGCTTCAAAAGCATTTCAGGAATTCGGACTGTATGATATGTCCTCAAAGCCTGAAATGGAAGCAAATATTTTTGCGGCTAATATGCTCATTGACGATGATGAGCTTGACAATCTTGCAAGAGAAAATTACACCACATCGCAAATTGCCCGTATGCTATATGTTCCCCACCCAATGCTCCTGATAAAAATGCAGGATATGAACAACAGAGGTTACGATTATAACCTTGATTATGAACCGAGAGCTGACTTCCTCGGAAGATAAGGAGAATACATTGAACAATCTTTCCGAACGATACGAACACCTGAAATCACTTGTAACAGAACGCCGTTCTGAGTTTGATAAGCTTTGCAGATTTGCAGAAAAAGAAACGGAATATCTGACTGCTCCGGCAAGCACTCGCTTTCATCTATGCAGGGAGAGCGGACTGCTTGAACATTCGGTCAACGTTTGTGAAACGATGTTGAAAATGAAGAATATGCTCGCTCATGAAATCAGTGACGAGAGTTGTGTTGTAACAGCTTTGTTTCACGATTTAGGAAAGGTCGGTATGCCTGACAATCCTATGTATATAAAGAATGTTGGCAAGGGCGGAAAAGACGCAAGCGTTCCATACAGCTTCAATGATAAAATGACATATATGAGCGTTCCGCTTCGCAGTCTTTATTTCATTCTTCCACTATTTCCGCTGACACCCGATGAAACGCAGGCAATTATGTATCACGACGGGCAGTATGTTGATGATAATAAGTCTGTGGCAACGAAAGAATGTCCGTTGCTTTTCCTGTTGCAGTATGCGGACAGTTGGAGTACATTCGTTATAGAGAAAGGTGAATGATTATGGGCAAAGGCAATAATGATTTTGATGATTTTCTTATGTTTAGTACCATTAAGGGCGGTGGCTGTGGTGGTTGCCTTATTTCAGCGTTATCAATTGTTGGTGCAGTAATTATGCTGGCGGTTCTTATATTTTGACGACATAGTACAGAAAAACGTAAGGTCTGTTCGTAACATCATTATTGTGCTATAATATAGCTAAAAGTGATTTTTTAAGGAGAGAGTATGAAAATATATAATAAACTGGTTCGTGATAAAATTCCTGATATAATTGCTGAATGCGGAAAAAAATCAGAATATCATTTTTTGTCAGACACGGAGTATCTTGTTGAACTTGATAGAAAACTTGATGAGGAATGTTCAGAGTATCACTCCGATAAAAGCCTTGACGAGCTTGCGGATATGCTTGAAGTTATCTATGCAATTGCTAAAGCAAAAGGTTGCTCACAATCGGAGTTGGAAAATATCCGTATAGAGAAACGCTTAAAGCGTGGAGGCTTTGAGCAGAAAATCTTCCTCCAGAAAGCCGAGGAATAAATATGCCGGAAATTTATACAGACAGAGTAAATAGTAAAGCTGAAGATTTATTTGTTCAGCTTTTTTGTGAAACATTCGGTCCGGACAAAGCCGATAATTTATACATACAGTATCCTTTTAACGATATTTATGGTAATCATAGATATATAGATTTTGCATTAATGGCTCCTCAAAATAAAATAGCTATTGAAATTGACGGCGAAACCTATCATAATCCAAATAGAATTTCGGATAACAAGTATTATGATGACCTTCTTAAACAGAATAGTCTTGTTTATGAGGATTGGAAAATCTTCCGTTGGGTATATAATCAGTTGCTTAAACAGCCGGACAAGGTTAAAGATGAACTAATG
>CAYRVN010000043.1:0-5775 GCA_964427675.1 uncultured Acidaminococcales bacterium | reverse complement strand
CTGACGTTTCCCGCCATATCATATGCTCCCCAAGGAGATACTCCGTTTTTAAAAGCAATGGAGGAATATCTTCCTGTTCAAAAAGGCAAATCATTTGAGCTGCGTGAGTATCAACAGGAAGCAATTGATAATCTTCGTCAAATGCGTGAGAATGGAGAAACAATAGCACTCTTGTATCACGCAACAGGCGTAGGTAAAACCGTAACGGCTTGTACCGATGCTAAAGCGGTCGGTGGAAGAACTTTATTTCTTGTAAACGCATTAAAGCTTGCTGACCAAGCCAAGCAGACATTCGCCAAAATCTGGCCTGAGGTTACGCTTGGCGAATATACAGGAAATGCAAAAGAAAAAGATGCTTTTATAATTTTTGCAACCGTTCAGACACTCTCGAAAAACATTGAAGAATTTAGTATAGATGAATTTGATTATATTATAGTTGATGAATGTCATCATGCTGCCGCAAAAACATATCAAAAGATTTTCTCGTACTTTAAGCCAAAATTTATTTTAGGACTTACTGCAACTCCTGAACGTTCTGACGGACAAGATATGCTAGAGCTTTTTCAGAATGTTGCTCATAAAATGGATTTAGAAACAGCCGTCAAAGATGGCATATTAGCTCCAATCCGTTGCTTTCGGGTAAAAACAGATATAGATTTGACAGATGTCAGAATTCACGGCATTAAATATGATGCACAAGACCTAGAGAGTAAGCTTTTTGTTCCTGAGCGTAACAAGCTTATTGTTGATACATATATGAATTACTCTAAAAACAAGAAAACGGTTATTTTTTGTGCAAGCGTAAATCACGCATCTGAAATTGCAAAATTACTACGTGAACAAGGTGTTAATTCCGAAAGCATTTCAGGACAAGATAAAGTGAACGTCAGAAATAGAATTTTGGAGCAATATGAGCGTGGTAATATAGACGTATTGTGTGCGTGTGACTTACTAAACGAGGGTTGGGATAGTCCTCATACGCAAGTATTGTTTATGGCTCGTCCTACTATGTCAAAAACAATATATATGCAGCAGCTTGGGCGAGGCACTCGAAAATGTGAAGGAAAAGATGATTTAGTTGTCTTTGATTTTGTTGACAATGCAAATATGTTTAAGATGCCCTATTCTATACATCGTTTGCTTAATATAAATTCTTATCGCCCTTTTGAATATGCCTTAGCTCCTGATAGTGTAAAGCAACACGATATGAATATGACGTATAAAGGCGAAAAGCCTGTTGCTTATCTTGATATTCCGATTGATATTGACGACTTTGAAACCATAGACCTCTTTAATTGGCAAGAAGAAGTCAAGAATATGATTTCGCAGCTTGAGTTCACAAGAATGGTTGATGTTCAGTCGGAAACCGTAGACAAATATATTCGTGAAGGCAAAATCACTCCCGATATGGCAGTACCGGTAAGCGAAAACAAGACATTTAACTATTTTAATGAAGAAACAGTTAAAATGTATGCAGACAAATTTCATTGGGATATAATAACCGCCGCAAACATTTGCAGGAAATTTATGGATTTCATAAAAACAATGGATATGAGTTATTCTTATAAACCCGTTCTAATGAAAGCTGTTCTTGAATTTGCCGATGAAAAAGGAAATGTTCTGATAGAAAATATCGTTGACTACTTTAAGGCGTTTTATGAAAAACGAAAAAATGATGGATTGATAGCTGAAAAGTCCGCAAGTATATTTTATAAAGGCGGTTATTCCGATAAGGACGTTGAACGCAATATCTTCTCAAACCCTTTCAAACGCTTTGCAGATATGAGGTTCTTGCAAAGATGTAAGGAGGTTAGTGCAATTAGGGTTAACCCTATCATTTGGAAAAGGCTAACTCAAAAAGACAAGTACGATATAATAGAAGTTTGTGATATGAAATTGGCTCAGTATTACGATAAACTTACCTCGAAATAAGCAAGAGAATTTGGACGGAGGAAAAGCTATGTCAAACACAGTTGGCAACGCTCATCAGCGTTTGAAAATCTTATACTTATACAAAATTCTGCTTGAACGCTCCGACGAGGAACATATCATCACAATGCCAGAGATAATCAAACAACTTGAGTTGTATGGAATTTCTGCCGCAAGAAAAGCTCTGTACGATGATATTGAAGCATTGAAAGCCTACGGTCTTGATATTATTTCTGTTCGTGGCGATAAATCAGGGTATTATGTCGGAAACCGTGATTTTGAATTACCTGAACTTAAACTGCTTGCAGATGCAGTTACTTCGTCACGTTTTCTTACGGAAAAGAAGTCCTCTGAGCTTCTAAAAAAAATTGAAAGCCTGTCGAGCGTTTATCAGGCAAAGCAAATCAACCGTCAGGTTTACATTGCTGACCGTGTAAAAGCTATGAACGAGCGAATTTATCTGAATGTGGACGTTATTCATCGTGCAATAGCTGAGAATAAGCAAATCTCATTCAAATATTTCGACTACGATATGCAAAAGCGTAAGCGTTATCGTGACGGACTTCGTGTTTGTTCGCCTTATGCTTTGTCGTGGGACGATGAACGGTATTATCTGATTTCATTTTATCCAAAACGCCCCGATAATTATACAAATTTCCGTGTTGACAGAATGGAGAACGTTGAAATACTTGCTGATGAAGCACGAGTTATTCCGCAGGCGTTCAACCTGTCAGAATATATGAACTCAACATTTTCAATGTTCAGCGGAGAAGCACAAGAAGTCAAGTTGAGATTTCATATTTCGCTTGTAAATACGGTACTTGACCGTTTCGGAAAGAACATATCTCTCCGTCCCGACGGTGACGAGTATTTCACAGTTAGAGTGAATGTGAAAGCCGAGCCGCCGTTCTTCGGTTGGCTGTTTCAGTTTGGAACAAAGGCAAGCATTGTTAAGCCGTCAGAGCTGAAAGATAAATATATAGAACAGCTTGAAGATGTATTATCGTCTGCCAACAAAAAGGAGATATTGCTTTGAACGAACATAGTAAGCTTCTTGTAATTAAAAACGAACCAAAGGATGATGTGATTAGTTGTAAGTACGACTCTCAACAACATAAATATCGGGTTGTATTCAGCAATAACCCAAATCCATATTACTATAATTACAACAATATCGAATGGTTGGAGCCTGATATTGAGGTAGATAAAAGTTCGTATGTTTTCTCTAATAAAGAAGGAATTGTGTTTTCTCACATAAAAAAGGTAATACAATTCAGGGGAAGATATGACTTATTTCTTCGTTTATTTTTTGAAAATGGTACAGTCAAGGCATATAATGCAAATAGCTTAATTGTTGAAGAAAATGTTATTGCAAATTCCACTGTGAAAAATATTCTTGATTATTACAGTAGAGTTGCCGAATACGTTGGCTTAAAATCTGATGATGGAACAAACATATTAAAAAAACAATTTGACAAAATGTCATTCATCAGTGAAAATACCGTTCTTAAAAAATATATTATGCCTTCCCCCTGTATAAGTCATAAGGAAACCCCAAATGATGCTATCATTTTCCCATTTGGATGTAATTACAGTCAAATTGCTGCTGTTGAAAATGCAATAACTAATCAGATAAGTGTTATTCAAGGACCTCCCGGAACAGGAAAAACACAAACTATTTTAAATATAATCGCCAATGTCATAATTCGTGGAAAAACAGTTGCAGTCGTTTCTAACAATAACTCTGCAACGGAAAATGTCTACGAAAAATTGGAGAAGTATGGTTTTAATTATCTTGCTGCTCAACTTGGAAGCTCTGATAATAAGAAATCATTTATAGCCGAAAAACAAATAACATATCCAGACTTTTCAAATGATTGTTTAAGTTATAGTGACCTCAGGTTAAATAATTATGATATTACACAACTAAAGCAAAATCTAAACGAAATGTTTTTACTGCAAAATCAAATAGCATCCCTTAAGAGTGAGCTTTCGGCTTTGCAAATTGAAAAACGTTACTTTGAGGAATATTATGTAGAAACCTTTTCAAATTTAGAGATTTTCAAGAAGAAGGTTAAGGTTACATCAAAAAAGGTAATGCAGCTTTGGATGGACTGTCAATCTATTGTTGATGGCAAGAAAAAGGTAACGTTATGGTTTGTTATACGGAACTTTTTTCTTTACGGTATAAGAGATAAGCATCTATATGTTAATCCAGCGAATGAAGTTGTTCCCGCATTGCAAAAAATGTATTATAGAATAAAAGAAGCTGAAATAGAGAACGAGATTAATGAGTTGAATAAAAAACTCATTGTTTTCAATTTTGCCACTATGTCAGATGAACTTTCTAAAAAGTCACTCATTGCTTTTAAAGCAACGCTCGCAAATAAATATAGCGGTAATAAAATACGTCCTTCTTTTGATGATGATGCCTTGTGGAAAAAGCCAAATGAATTTGTTAGAGAGTATCCAGTAATATTGAGTACTACGCACTCGGCTCGAAGCAGCTTAAAAAACTACATATATGACTATGTCATAGTTGACGAAGCTTCACAGGTCGATTTAGCAACGGGTGTTCTATCAATGTCTTGTGCTAAAAATATGGTCATTGTTGGCGATTTGAAGCAACTTCCGAATGTTATACCACCTGATGTTAAAAAATTAATTTCTGATGTATCTGAAAAAAATAGCATACCGAAAACATATAGATACGAAGAAAACAGTTTGCTTTCTTCAATATGTTCTACTTTTTTGGGCATTCCGTCCACAATGTTGCGTGAACATTATAGATGTCATCCTAAAATAATTGAATTCTGTAATCAGAAATTTTACGACGGAAAATTATTGATTATGACCAAAGACAATGACGAAAAAGATGTTCTCAAAGCTTATGTTACGGCTGAAGGCAATCATGCTCGTGGTCACTATAATCAACGGCAAATTGATGAAATCAAAACAGAAATAATTCCTGAATTATCAGCAAATCACGAAACCACTGACATTGGAATTATTGCACCATATAATGCGCAAACATCAGCAATAAAAAAAGAAATAGGTTCTGATTTTGATATTTCCACTGTACATAAATTTCAAGGGCGGGAGAAGGACGATATTATTATTTCTACCGTTGACAATGAGATAACAGAATTTACTGATGACCCCAATATGCTTAATGTTGCAGTTTCCCGTGCTAAGAAACGGCTTCGTGTTGTTATATCAAGTAGCGAGAAAAACCAGAACACAAACATTGGTGACTTGGTGAGGTACATTCAATACAATAACTTTGAAGTTAAGAAAGGTGAAGTATACTCTATTTTTGATATGCTATATAAGAGTTATGATGATTATCGAAAGAAATATCTTTCTGAACACAAAATGGTGTCAGAATTTGATTCAGAGAATATAATGTACGCCACCATTGAAGATGTTTTATTTGCTGAAAAGTTAGGTAAGCTCGGTGTAATTGCCCACTTACCCTTAAATAGCCTTATTCGTGACCCAAAGAAGCTTTCTGAAGATGAGTGCAAATACGCTATGAATATTGCAACTCATTTGGATTTTATGGTTTATAACAAAATTGACAAATCTCCTGTACTTGCAATTGAAGTTGATGGCTATGGCTTTCATAAAGAAGGAACACGTCAAAGCGAACGTGACAAGATGAAAAACACTATTTTGGATAAATATAATATTCCTTTGCTTAGGTTTAATACTACGGGTAGTAATGAAAAGGAAAAGCTTCGACTGAAACTAATATCTGTTATATCCTAATCGTAATTTATCATTTCTTCTATAATGGTCTAAGAAAACTCGACAAAAATTTGCGAAAAGATAGTGAACCTGATA
>CAYRVN010000042.1:0-11834 GCA_964427675.1 uncultured Acidaminococcales bacterium | reverse complement strand
TTGGTATTAATGGGCATAATGCCTATGGTTATATGAAATCAGAAAAAGGCGTGCACCGTTTGGTCCGCATTTCTCCGTTTGATTCTAATGCGCGCAGACATACTTCGTTTGCCGCAGTTGATGTTATGCCTGAAATTGATGATACAGTAGAAATCAATATCAATCCTGCTGATTTAAAGGTTGATACCTATCGTGCAAGCGGCGCGGGCGGACAGCATATTAATAAAACAGATTCTGCTGTACGTATGACGCATATTCCTACAGGCATCATAGTACAGTGCCAGAATCAACGCTCCCAGATACAGAATAGAGAACGCTGCATGCAGCTGTTGCGCGCTAAATTGTTTGAATACGAAAAACAAAAACAAGCTGAACTGAAATCGGATATTGCAGGTGAATATCAGGCGATAGAATGGGGCAGTCAGATACGATCTTATGTTTTTCACCCGTATAATATGGTTAAAGACCATCGGACAGGCGCTGAAACAGGCAATGTACAGGCTGTCATGGATGGTGATCTTGAGCTTTTTGTCGAAGCATACTTACGGAGTTTGCAGAAGATAAAATAATTATGCAGAAGAATTGGAATAGGTGGAGATTTTGTTGAGGAAAACCTGTTATAATCCAGTGTTAATTATTATAATAGCGATTGCGCTAGTTTTTTCAGCCCTTTTGAATTTCCAGCGGCATTCTGTTGAACAGGCTAACAGAACTGTGGAAATGGCTATGGAATACGAAAGTATTGCCAGAATGGCCCATGGCGAAGGCGTACCTGAAGAAAAAGTGCTGAAGATGTTTAAGGAACGTGGTGTTACCAGTCTTGTTCTTTTTGATACAACCTTGCAAAAACTTGGTGACAAAGGGAAGGTAACAGTAGTTACGGGATCTGAACTTCTGCATGCTTATCATACAAATCAGATACAAAAGGGTGTATGGCAGGATTTGATCCTTAAGGGTAAGATTTTGACAAATGCTGCGTATATTACTGAAGGTACTTCTCCGTTGGCGATGCAGGATGTGGAGGAAGATCTTATTTTGCGCTTTGGCAAAGATCTTGTTCATGTTATTTCAGAGTCGCCGAAGGTCATAGAGGTGAAAGGTGACACTAAACTAGTAGAAGGCGAAGCATACGGAGAACAAAAAGGTATTCTGCAAATGGACCTTGGCTTGTCCTCAGAGGAACTGCAGCTCGCTAAAAATCTTGGCTTCATGGTCATTGCCAGACCTGTAAATTACGGACACGGCTATAACATGGCCTCTGCACCTGAGCGTGAGCAAATAGATGGTTTCTTCAACCGCCTCGATAAATCCGGTGCTAAAATTTCTGCTTTTGCCGGTAGCGGTAAGACAATACTTGGTTATAAACAAAATCTTGAATATGTAGCAGAGAACCTCCTTAAGCGTGATATCACGCTGGCGATGGTTGAGAATGTTGTTCAGCTTCAATTCGTACCATTGGAAGGACTTGTACCAATGGCTGAATTGATGGATTATAAAGGTGCTCGCACCTACGTTATTGATAAAGCTGAACAAAAGAAGCTCAAAGTTGATGAAGCAATGCGCAGGTGGGCGTTGACAGATGAAGAGCGGAATATAAGAATAAATTATGTTAAAACATTTTTGGAACCACAAGATGGTAAAACTTTACTGCAGACCAATCTGGACTATGTAGAAAGCATTACGAAAAGTGTTGAAGCAAGAAACTTCAGCATTGGTAAAGCAGGAGTTTTTTCTGAATATAAACCTAATCGGTTGTTGTTTATTCCAATTATTTTTGGTATATTGGCGGCAGGAATGCTTTATCTCTCGCAGCTTGTAGAGATTAAGAAGAAACATCAGTATCTTTTGCTGTTGTCTGCTGGCTTGTTTTTCAGCGCGGTAATCTTGTTTGCCAAGGGACTTTTGGCACGACAACTGCTTGCATTGTGCGCTGCCACCGTTATTCCAGTGCTTTCTATGAATTTTATACTTAATATATGGGATAATTATCATGGCAATGGCAAAGGATTAAAGGCTGTACTTATGGCTGCAACCTGGCAGCTTGCGTTGGCTATTGCAATTTCGTTGGTTGGTGCTTCTTTTGTCGGAGCAATCCTTGGTGATGTCCGCTTCCTGATGGAAATTGATATTTATAAAGGTGTTAAGTTAACCTTCATCTTACCGATATTACTGATGTTTTTCCTTTGTGTCAGAAGATATTCTTTATTTGAGGGTGACGATGACCGTAAAAATGTCATTGCCAGAATAGAGAATGTGCTTTCCCGACCTATAACATTAAAAATTGTTTTCGCTATGATTGTTTTTGCTTTTGTAGCCTGGGTCTTCATTGGTCGCTCAGGACATACGGCCGGAGTACCGGTGCCGGACATTGAAGTAAAACTGAGGCTTTTCCTTGAGGAAATGATGATGGCGCGCCCTCGTGAAAAGGAGTTTATGGTAGGGCATCCAGCATTTTATCTGGCTGCCTTTACAGTCTACAACAAATTCCCTCGCCTCATCAGTGTTGCCTTTATTTTGGCTGCCATTATCGGACAAGGCTCATTAGTACAAACCTTTGCTCATATGAGAACGCCTATAATCATGTCTTATATCAGAGCAGTTGATGGCTACTTGTTAGGCGCAGCTATTGGTATCTGCGTGCTCATTGCATTTGCCATATTCTATCCTTATTTGCAGGCTCTACAAAGGAGATACTTGAAGCATGAGTAAAATTTTGATTTCCGGTTATTACGGTTTTTCGAATGCCGGTGATGAGGCAATGCTGACGGCCATTATTGAGGCTCTGCGTGCTGAACGGCGAGACATCGAAATTACTGTTATGTCCGGTAAACCGGAAATCACAGCAGAAAAACATAGAGTAAATTCAATTCATCGGTTTCATCCCTTGCAAATACTTAAAGAAATGCTCAGAACAGACTTGCTTTTGTCTGGCGGCGGCAGTCTCTTGCAGGATGTAACAAGCAGACGCAGCATACTCTATTATTTAAGCATCCTGATGTTGGCAAAACTGCTTGGTAAAAAAGTAATGCTTTATGCTCAAGGGATTGGACCGATAAATTCAAGCATATCCCGCATACTAACAAAATATGTCTGTCGCAAAGCTGATCTCATTACAGTAAGAGACGACGGATCTTACGAAGAGTTAATGGAAATGGGACTTTCAACAGACAAAGTATTGGTTACTGCCGACGCTGTATTTTCTTTACTTGCTGATCGCAAGGATATTGGCAGAAAGATCCTTCAGGAAAATGGTCTGAACGGAAATAAACCAATTATTGGTATTGCAGTCAGACATTGGCAAGGAGAACAAAGATTTATACGTGTCTTTGCCGAGGCTGCTTTTAGGTTGCGAAAACAATATGATGCTTACATTGTTTTTGTACCACTGCAGTTCCCTGCAGATACAAAAATTGCTCAGGATGTTGCTAATCTAATGGAGGATAGAAAAGACACAATAATCCTCAAAGAAGGTTACACGACTGAAGAATATGTTTCTCTTATCAGCAACCTTGACTTTTTAATAGGAATGAGATTGCACGCACTTGTTTTTTCGGCTTTGGCTGGCGTACCATTCCTTGCTGTATCCTATGACCCTAAGGTTGATCGTTTTGTCAAAGGAATGGAAGGCACAGTCGCAGGCAGCATAGATATGATAACATGCGAAGACATCTTACGTGAAAGCGCAAGACTTTGGCAGCGCGTACCAGAGAAGCAGAATGCAAAAATACAAGCCTTGCGTGAGGAAGCACAGCGAAATGCTGCCCGCGCTGTTGGTTTATTGCCAAAATAAAAATGGAGGAGGCCTTGCCTTGCTATTAATGAGTGGTGTCAGTAAAACCTATCGTAATGGTTCAGTGGCTTTAAAAAATATTGATTTACACATAAAGCCTGGTGAGTTTGTCTTTATAGTCGGGCCTAGTGGCGCTGGTAAGTCCACCTTTATTAAAATGCTTTTTAAAGAAGTAATTCCTACTACTGGTAAGATTTACGTTGATGGTGTTGACGTATTGGCTTTAAATGATAAGGAAGTACCGTTTTTGCGGAGACAGTTGGGCATCATTTTTCAGGACTACCGGCTTTTGCCTGATCGCACTGTATATGACAATGTTGCCTTCGCCATGCAGGTTATTGAAGCGCCACCGGTCAAGACCAGACGCCGTGTAATGACCGTTTTAGAACTTGTTGGTTTAAAAAATCGCGCCAATGCGTATCCTGCAGAATTGTCAGGTGGCGAACAGCAGAGAATAGCTATTGCCCGGGCAATTGTAAACGATCCTATCATGGTAATTGCTGATGAACCTACAGGTAATCTGGATCCGGAAACCAGTAAAGATATCATGCGTATTTTTACCGGTATTAATGAAAGTGGTACGACAATAGTAATGGCGACTCATGACAAAGAGATTGTTGATGCCATGGGTAAACGTGTAATTGCAATAGAAAATGGCGTGATAGTAAGAGACGATGCCAAGGGAGTTTACGGATATGAGTCTGAGCACTAAGGAGTATTTTGTCAGAGAAACTTTCAAGTCAATAAAACGCAATCAGCTGATGAGCCTGGCATCTGTTTCAACAGTAGCTTTGTCGTTGCTGGTGCTTGGCATTTTTATGGTCATGGTTTTTAACACTAATCATGTTGCCAAGTTTTTAGAAACTCAGGTGCAGATTTCTGTTTATATGTCAGATGCGGCCAGTGCTGAAACTCTGAAAGCTACAGAGAAAACACTGAAAGAGCTGCCTGGTGTTACCAGCGTAAAGGCTGTAACTAAAGATGAAGCTTTGGAAAGATTTAAGGACAGATTGGGAAGTCAGGCCAACTTGCTTGATTTTATAGGAGATGAAAATCCTTTTCCTTATTCTTTCGAAGTGCATGTTGATAAACCAGAACGTATCAGCGAACTGGCACCCAAAATTGATGACCTCAAAGGCGTTGAAACGGCTAAATTTGGACAGGAAGTTGTCGAAAATATTTTTAAGCTGACAAAAATAATGAGACTTGGCGGCATTTTGCTTGTACTGCTGTTAGCTATGGCTACTCTCTTCATCATTGTTAATACCATACGTATTACTGTTTTTGCTCGCAGAAGAGAAGTAACGATCATGAAATATGTTGGCGCCACCGATTGGTTCATTCGCTGGCCTTTCTTGCTGGAAGGGATGTTCCTCGGGTTTACAGGGGCTTTGGTTGCTACGCTTGTTATTAATCAAGTGTATGGTGCGATTTTAAACAGCGTACATGCAACTTTGGCTTTTTTCCCTCTGCTCCCTGCGTGGCCCTTACTTTTGTATATAAATATTACATTAATAGTTATTGGTACAGCTATCGGAGCTGCGGGCAGCAGCATATCTCTGCGTAAATTCTTAAAGGTTTAATGGCGGAGGCATCTATGTTGAAAAAAGAGATAATAGCCATTTTCATAGCGGCAACGTTTTTTTTAAATTTGATTGCACCTGTTGGAGCGGCATCAATAGAGGATAAACAAGCTGAGTTGGAGAGCATCCAACAACAGCTTTACAGTAAAGACGCAGAACGTGAAAATGCGAAACAGGTCGTTGCTTCTGCAACAGACAAACTTCTTGAGGCGCAGTCACAGCTCAGCGAAGCCCAGAATGAGCTTGCTACGGTTGAAGAAGAACGCGAAGACCTCGAAAATCAGATTTCGAACAATACTGTTGCTTTGGATAGGAAAAAAGAACAGGTCGATAAACGGGTTGCCGTTTATCGTGGACGTTTGAAAGATATTTATATTAATGGACAGATTAATTATCTTGATGTTTTGTTAGGTGCAAAAGATTTTTCGGATTTTTCTTCGCGTATGTATTTGTTGAAGAAGATTATTGCCAATGATGTTTCACTGTTGGCGGATTTGAGAAAGAAAAAAGCTGAACTGGAAACTGCGCAGGAAGTTCTGGAAAGCAATATGGCCAGAGTGAAGACTGTACACAGCGAGGTATCTTCCAAGCAACAGTTGGTTGCACAAAAAACGATGGAACGCGAAGCAGCCTATAACGACGCGGTAGCTGAACAGAGTCGTCTGGACGAAGAATACAATGAGTTGATGGCAACGTCTCGTCGCATTGCTGATATGATTCGTAACCTGGAAAGCGGCGGTACTATCTCATCAGCAAGCAGAGGCTCAGGTGCCTTTGTATGGCCGATATATGGCGAAATTACTTCTCCTTTTGGCTGGCGGACGCACCCGATTTTTGGCACACAGAAGTTCCATTCAGGACTGGATATTGCTGCCGATTATGGCGACCCAGTAGTAGCAGCTAATTCTGGTACAGTAATCTATGCAGATTGGATGGGCGGCTATGGTAATGCTGTCATGATTGATCACGGCGGTGGTTTGGTTACCTTATATGGACACAACTCCAGCCTTGCAGTTTATAATGGACAGCAGGTGGGAAAAGGCCAGACGATTGCTTATGCAGGCAGCACTGGTTATTCTACAGGACCGCATTGTCATTTTGAAGTGCGTATTCACGGTGAAGTAACGGATCCAATGGATTACTTACCATAAAATTGGGGGAGCATTGGCATGTTAAAGAAAAGATTCAGTATACTTACATTGGTAATCGCGTGCATTTGCTCCTGCAGCCTTATTATTGCTGCTTTCCTTTATGGGTTGCATTCTGTAACAGGCAGCTTACCGGGGACCTTTAAGTTTTTGAGGGCGCTTTCGATAGTACGCAGCAGTTTTATTGAAACAGTGGATTATAACAAACTATATGAAGGCTCAATAAAGGGCATGGTAAATGCTTTGGGGGATCCGTATTCAGTTTATCTCGACGAGGAAAGTTTCAAATCCTTAATTACCAGCACGGAAGGTCATTTTGGCGGTATTGGTGTTGTCATCGGCATGAAGGACAATAATTTTGTCGTAATCGCTCCGCTTAAAGGAACGCCAGGGGACAGAGCAGGTATAAAAAGTGGCGATAAGATAACCGCCATTGATGGCAAAAAGACTGCCGGCCAGACGCTGGAAGAAGTGGTTGCACAAATTCGCGGTAAAGAAGGAACCAGTGTCGAAATTGAGCTTAAAACCGCAGCCGGTGAAGAAAAGACTGTCCGCGTAATAAGGTCAGACATCAAATTGGAAACAGTTGCCGGCGAAATGAAAAAAAATAAGATAGGTTACATTCGTATAGGCATGTTCAATGAGAATACCGGATCAGATTTTATCAAGAAGTTCCACGAGCTTGAAGGCCAAGGTATGGAAGCTTTAGTGCTTGATCTTCGTGATAACCCTGGAGGTCTCCTCAGTGAAAGCGTCAAAGTAGCAGAACTGATGGTGCCCAAAGGCCCAATAGTTTCCGTGACCGAGAGAAGCGGTAAAAGTGTCACTGAATATTCCAACCTTGAAAAGGCCAAATATCCTGTGGCAGTACTTGTTAACCAGGGATCAGCAAGCGCTGCTGAAATTGTAGCAGGTGCTTTGCAGGATACAAAGGCAGGGAAACTTTTTGGTACCAAAACTTTTGGCAAGGGATCAGTACAGGCAGTCAGCAATCTCGATGAAAGCACGGGCATGAAATTAACAATAGCCCGCTATTATACACCTAGCGGTCGTTCTATCAACGGTACCGGCATAGAACCGGACGTAGTGGTTGAGCCAGCTGGTGAAAACGGCGAAAATCAGTTAACTGAAGCAATCAGTTATTTGGAAAAAGAACTGGTAAAAAAATAATTTAAAGGGCGTCTGCTATTAAATGCGGACGCCCTTTAAATATCACTGCAATTCTATGAAATAGCAGAAAAAAATGCTATAATTAATCTCAATTGAGAAACTTTATTATTACGGAGCATAAAATGGAATTTAACATTAAAGCACCTTTTGAGCCGGCAGGTGATCAGCCGGATGCTATTGAAAAACTTGTCAGCGGCATCGAAGAAGGAGCAAGAACACAGGTTCTTATCGGAGCAACAGGCACCGGTAAAACTTATACAGTAGCCCAGGTCATAAATAAAGTGCAAAAACCGACATTGGTTATTGCTCACAACAAAACATTAGCAGCGCAACTGGCAAGTGAGCTCAAATCATTTTTCCCAGAGAACGCGGTAGAATATTTTGTTTCCTATTATGATTATTATCAGCCGGAGGCATATATTCCACAGACAGATACGTATATTGAGAAGGATGCTTCCATCAATGATGAAATAGATAAGCTGCGCCATTCTGCAACAAGCGCACTTTTTGAAAGACGTGACGTGATTATTGTTGCCAGCGTTTCCTGCATTTATGGCTTAGGCGCGCCGCAAGACTACTATGATATGGTACTTTCACTGCGGGTAGGACAGCAAATAGACCGCCAGATTATCTTAAAGAAACTTGTCGAGATACAATACAGCCGCAATGACATTGCGTTTCAACGCGGCACTTTCCGCGTAAGAGGTGACGTCATTGAGGTCATACCGGCAGGGTATAATGAAAAAGCAATTCGCATCGAAATGTTCGACGATGAAGTCGAAGCTTTGCTGGAAGTAGACTTGCTGACAGGCGAAGTTTTAGCAAGGCGGACGCACACAGCTATTTTTCCTGCCTCCCACTATGTCACTTCCAGAGAAAATCTTGTACGAGCGATGGAAGATATCAAGCAAGAACTGGCAGAAAGACTTAAAGAATTGAATGAGCAAAATAAACTCTTAGAAGCGCAGCGTTTAGAGCAGCGGACGAATTACGATCTGGAAATGATGAATGAAATGGGTTATTGCTCCGGAATTGAGAACTATTCCCGGCATTTAGCCAAACGTAAAGCGGGAGAGCCGCCTTTTACGCTGGTCAACTATTTCCCTGAAGACTTTCTTCTGGTAATTGATGAGTCACACGTAACGTTGCCCCAAATCAGGGCGATGTATGCAGGTGACCGTTCCCGTAAGTCCATGCTTGTCGAGCATGGTTTTCGTCTTCCTTCCGCTTTTGATAACAGGCCACTGACTTTTGATGAGTTTCAGGAGCAACGGAAGCAGGCAATTTATGTTTCAGCTACGCCGGCAAAATATGAGCTTGAAGAAGCGGACAATATTGTAGAACAAATCATTAGACCTACGGGTTTGCTTGATCCGATGGTGGAAATTAGGCCAATTAAAGGACAGATTGACGATTTGCTGGGAGAAATCCACAAAGTTACTGCTGCCGGCGAAAGGATATTAGTTACTACGCTGACTAAGCGGATGTCCGAAGATCTGACCGAATACCTGAAGAAGGCAGGTGTCAGAGTCCGTTACCTGCATTCAGAAATAGCTACAATCGAACGCGCTGAGATAATTCATGCTTTACGCGCCGGTGAATTTGACGTTTTGGTCGGTATAAACCTTTTGCGTGAGGGCCTTGATTTACCGGAAGTTTCCTTAATTGCTATTTTAGACGCAGATAAAGAAGGTTTTCTGCGTTCAGATACGGCAATGATTCAGACAATTGGCCGGGCGGCGCGTAATGTTCATGGCCGCGTTATCATGTATGCTGATCGAATGACAGACTCCATGCAAAGAGCGATTGACGAGACTAACAGGCGTCGTGCCAAACAGGAAGCACACAATTTGAAGCATGGTATTGTGCCACAGACTATCAAAAAACAAGTACGTGAACTGATCAAGCTGACTAAAGTCAGTGAAGAAGATAGCAATATCAACTATTCTGTCAAGGAGATCAAAAAACAATCAGAGAAGGAACTTAGCAAAATGGCCAAAGAGCTGGAAAAAAATATGGCTGCAGCGGCTAAAGAATTGGATTTTGAACGAGCCGCAGAATATAGGGACCGCCTGATAATTGTTAAAGGAGAGCTTGGACAGAAGTTATTGCCTAAAAGCAACAGGAGAAAATAGATGAAAGAGAAATTAATTGTCAAAGGCGCACGCCAACACAACCTTAAAAATATTACGGTGGAAATACCGCGTGACGAGTTAGTTGTCATAACAGGACTTTCAGGGTCAGGAAAATCATCACTGGCTTTTGATACGATTTATGCTGAAGGCCAGCGTCGCTATGTGGAATCATTGTCTGCTTATGCCAGACAGTTTCTCGGACAGATGGATAAGCCGGATGTTGATTATATAGAAGGATTATCGCCCGCAATTTCTATTGACCAGAAAACGACCAGCCATAATCCGCGTTCTACTGTCGGTACTGTTACCGAGATATATGACTATCTGCGCTTGCTTTTTGCGCGCGCAGGCGTACCACATTGCCCAAAATGCGGCAAGGTGATCGAAAGGCAAACTGTTCAACAAATCGTTGATAAGGTACTGGCGATGGAAGAAGGAACCAAATTCATGGTTCTTGCTCCTTTAGTCAGAGGACGCAAGGGCGAGCATCAGAAAATGCTGGAAAATATGAGAAAAGCAGGCTATGTTCGTGTACGCATAGATGGTGAAGTCAGGACTCTTGATGAAGAAATTGTGCTCGATAAAAAGAAGAAACATGACATCGCCGTTGTAATTGACCGCTTAGCGGTCAGAAAAAGTATCACCCAAAGGCTGGCAGATTCTGTGGAGACAGCTTTAGGGTTAGCTGAAGGACTGGTAGAAATCGAGGTTATCGGTGGCAGTACCTTAATGTTCAGCGAACATTTTGCCTGCAGCGATTGCGACATCAATTTGCCTGAAATTGAGCCAAGGTTGTTCTCTTTTAACAATCCTTACGGTGCCTGCCCGGTTTGTACTGGCCTGGGCATGAAACTGGAAATTGATTTGCGGCTTGTTATTCCTGATGGCAGCAAAACTTTTGCCCAAGGTGTAATAGCGGCAGTCAGCAATAACGTCAACTCCTATTTTATGAAACAGGTTGCTGCAGTATTGGAAAAATATAATTTTACCTTAGATGCAACCTGGAATGAATTGCCGGATAAATTGCAGCAGATACTTCTTCATGGCAGCGATGGCGTAAAATTTGCTTTTCTTTATGAAAATTTACAAGGGGAAATAAGGCATCATGAAACGGCCTTTGAAGGAATCATTCCTTTGCTGGAAAGACGTCACAGAGAGGCTATGTCAGAGAGCATGCGGCTTGACATTGAAAGCTTCATGTCCAGCACACCTTGCCCCGAATGCCAGGGCAAAAGATTAAAACCGGAGGCTTTAGCTGTTCTTATCGGCGGCAAAAACATCTGCGATGTAACATCACTGACTGTCAGGGATTGTATAAAATTTTTCGATTCGCTGGAATTGACAGAGAGACAGCAAATAATTGCGCGCCAGATTTTAAAGGAGATTTTAGCCAGACTACATTTTCTTAATGACGTTGGTCTCGACTATCTTACCCTTGACCGCGCTTCCGGCAGCTTATCCGGCGGTGAGGCTCAGCGTATCAGGTTGGCGACTCAGATTGGTTCGGGCTTAGTTGGCGTTCTTTATATACTGGATGAACCTAGTATTGGCTTGCACCAGCGTGACAACGGTAAACTGCTGGAAACTCTGAAGCACCTCAGGGATCTGGGCAATACTTTGCTGGTTGTCGAACATGACGAAGAGACAATGTACGCGGCTGACCAGATTATTGATATCGGACCCGGTGCCGGCGAAAATGGCGGCCATGTCGTAGCCCAGGGAACCGTGGAAGAAATCAAGAAAAATGCCAAATCTATTACAGGGCAGTATCTGAGCGGCAGAAAATTTATTGCGGTACCAAAAAAACGACGTCAAGGAAACGGCAATTTCCTGACTGTCAAAGGCGCGCGTGCCAATAACCTGAAAAATATTGATGTCGATTTCCCATTGGGTGTTTTGACCGTTGTCACCGGTGTTTCCGGCTCCGGCAAAAGTACCTTGGTTAACGATATACTTTATAATGCGCTTGCTGCCAAGCTGCACGGTGCACGTCTTCATGCTTCTGAGC
>CAYRVN010000041.1:0-12092 GCA_964427675.1 uncultured Acidaminococcales bacterium | reverse complement strand
TTCGCAGCCAACATTTTTTCCTTAATACCGCCAACAGGGAGCACTCGTCCTGATAGGGTGATTTCACCCGTCATGGCTAAACCTGCCTTTACGTGCTTACCTGTCAAGGCAGAAACCATAGCTGTTACCATAGTAATACCTGCGGAAGGTCCATCTTTGGGAATTGCACCTTCAGGCAAATGAATGTGTACATCGGTGTTTTCGTAGAACTTTTCATCAAGGCCAAGTTCTTTGGCACGTGAACGGATATAAGTATAGCCAGCCTGAGCCGATTCCTTCATAACATCACCCAGTTGACCTGTCAGAAGAAGGCCACCTTTACCAGCCGTGGCTGCCACTTCGACCTTCAGCAATTCACCACCGATACTCGTCCATGCAAGACCTGTGCAAATGCCAATTTCTGATCTGGCAGTAAGATCACTTTCCAGGAAAATGATTGGTCCAAGGAAATTATGCAAAGTTTTGGCATTTACCAAAACTCGTTTAGTTTTCTCTGTAACGAGTCGATGAGCTGCCTTCCGGCAAATTGCCGCTATCTTTCTTTCCAGGTTACGCACGCCTGCTTCACGAGTGTAATCGCGAATCGTACGGTAAATAGCTTCTTGAGTAAAGCTGATTGTTTTCTCAGTCAGGCCATGCAATTCACGTTCCTTAGGAATAAGATGCAGCTCAGCAATTTTGACCTTCTCGTCATCTGTATAACTAGCCAATTGAATAACTTCCATTCTATCAAGCAATGCGGGCGGGATTGTTTCTACAGTATTAGCTGTGACAATCCAGAAGACATTGGAAAGATCAAACGGAAATTCTATGTAATGATCGCTGAAATTGCTGTTTTGCTCGGGATCAAGCACCTCCAGCAAGGCTGAAGCCGGATCTCCCCTGAAGTCAGCATTCATCTTATCAACTTCATCAAGTAAAAATACCGGATTGGAGCAACCACAGGTCTGCATACCATGAATGATACGTCCTGGCATCGCTCCTATATAAGTACGGCGATGCCCACGAATTTCCGCTTCATCACGTACGCCGCCCAAGGAAATTCTCGTGAATTTACGATTAATAGCTTTCGCTATCGAACGGGCAAGAGAAGTCTTGCCTACGCCAGGAGGCCCGACAAGACAAAGAATCGGTCCCTTGATTTGTTTGGTCAAAGCACGTACAGCCAAATATTCCAAAATACGCTTTTTAACTTTCTCCAAACCATAGTGGTCTGCATTTAGAACTTTTTTAGCTAGTTTCAAGTCAAAGTTATCTTCCGTAAACTTATTCCAGGGAAGACTCAGCAAGGCGTCAAGATAGCTGCGAATTACTGCACTTTCTGCCATCATAGGAGGCATTTTGTACAAGCGGTCCAACTCTTTCTTGATTTTCTCGACAACCTCTTCCGGCATATCAAGCTCAGCCATAGCACGTTTGTATTCGTCAACTTCGGCCTGTCTCTCATCACCTTCGCCCAGTTCCTTGTTTATGGCCTTCATCTGCTCGCGCAGATAATACTCGCGTTGGTTCTGTTCAATCTGCTTGCGTACCTGCTGAGAAATATTTTTTTCAATATTAGCTATTTCCAGTTCTTTGCAAAGGTAGCTATAAAGCAAATTCATACGGTCTTTGACATTAATTGCTTCCAGAACACTCTCTTTTTCATCAACACCGATGGTCAGGTAACCTGCAATCATATCTGCAATTCTGCCAGGATCCGGTTGATCTTTGAAAGTCAGAAGCACTTCGCTGGTTATTTTTTTGCTTGCCAATATCCACTGTTCGAACGTCTCAATCAACATTCTTTTCAGTGCTTCAACTTCGTTACTATCGTCAATAACGCTGGCAATTTCCTGTACTTCGGCTTCGAAATAAATATCTTTGTTGTCGCGGACAGACTCAATCTTAGCCCTAGACAAGCCTTCAACCAAAATGCGCAGAGCACCATTTGGTAATTTTAACAATTGTTTTATTTCAGCAATAACGCCATAGGTAAATAAGTCACTTTCACTTGGTTCAATCGTGCCGGCTTCGCGCTGTGTAACCAGCAGGATTTTGCGGTCTATAGCCATTGCAGATTCAACTGCCTTGATAGAACGGTCACGTCCTACATCAAGATTTATAATCATTCCTGGGAATACCAGCATGCCTCGTAAAGGCAATAAAGGAATTACTTTGTTTTCATCCATAATCTCTAACCCTCCTCAATTGCAAACTGTCTGTATCTAAAGTAAGATAAAAATCATTTAAGCGAACTTCTATTCTTATTTTAACATAAATAAACAAAAAGGGGAAAAGGGCCTCTGCCCTTTCCCCTTTATCTCTTTCAGGATGCTGAATCAGCCTTTTGTTCCTCCAACACCAATGTTGGCGGCTTATGCTCCCTGACAACTTCCTCGGTAACGATGCATTTTTTTACATCGGCTCTGGAAGGCACTTCATACATAACGTCACGCATAATGCTTTCAATGATTGCTCGTAAGCCACGAGCGCCTGCACTGCGTTTCATTGCTTCTTCGGCAATTGCCTTCAAGGCCCCTTCTTCAAAGACAAGCTCGACATTATCCATTGCCAGGAAATGCTCATACTGTTTGATCAAAGCATTTTTTGGTTCTTTCAAGATTCTTATTAATGCTTCTACATCAAGAGAATCGAGTGTTACAACCACGGGCAGACGTCCAGCAAACTCTGGAATCAGTCCAAACTTCATAAGATCTTCCGGGAGTACCTTTTTAAGCAAAGAATCTATCTTTTGTTCTTCTTTTGTCTTTATTTCCGCACCAAAACCCATGCTCTTCTTACCGATGCGTGCGCCTATAATGTTTTCCAAGCCGGCAAAAGCACCGCCGCAGATAAACAAGATATTAGTCGTATCGATTTGAATGAATTCCTGGTGAGGATGCTTACGACCGCCTTGTGGTGGTACGCTAGCAACCGTTCCCTCCAGAATCTTCAAAAGAGCCTGCTGTACTCCTTCACCAGAAACATCCCTGGTAATAGAGGGGTTTTCTGATTTGCGGGAGATTTTATCGATTTCATCGATGTATATTATGCCACGTTCCGCTCTTTCGATGTCAAAATCAGCATTTTGAATCAAACGGAGCAGAATATTTTCAACATCTTCACCTACATAGCCTGCCTCAGTCAAAGCTGTAGCATCTGCAATTGCGAAAGGTACATCAAGAATTTTTGCCAAAGTCTGTGCAAGCAACGTTTTGCCGCTGCCAGTAGGACCTAGCATCAGGATATTGGATTTTTGCAATTCAACATCTTCATTCTTATGCTGAGTTTCATAATTAATACGCTTGTAGTGATTGTAAACAGCAACTGCCAAAGTTTTCTTGGCTTCTTCCTGACCAATAACATACTGATCCAGAATCGTCTTGATTTCCTGAGGTTTCGGCAGTTCTCCATTCAGAGGCTGTGGCTGTGTACTGAATTCCTCCGCCAGCATTTCATTGCAGACTTCGATACATTCATCACAGATAAAGACGTTGTGGCCCGCAACAAGCTTGCGCACTTGCCCCTGCTTTTTACCACAGAAAGAACAGGTATAGCTGTTATCGTTCCCATCGCCAAAGTTCATATCTTTACTCCTTGCGCATCATTATTTTATCCTACGCTCAACCCTTTTTTTATTGCTTACGGGTAAGTATTTCGTCGACCAAGCCATATGCTTTGGCTTCTGTAGCTGTAAGATAATAGTCGCGCTCTGTATCTATTTGTATTTTTTCTTTTGGTTGGCCGGTATGCTTGGCCATAATACCATTCATTTCATCACGGATACGGAGAATTTCACGAGCGTGAATCTCTATCTCAGTAGCCTGGCCCTGCGCACCGCCCAAAGGCTGATGAATCATTACGCGCGCGTAAGGGAGAGTGAAACGTTTGCCCTTGGTTCCGGCAGCAAGGAGAACAGAAGCCATGCTGGCCGCCATACCCATACAAATTGTCGAAACATCAGGCTTAATGTATTGCATTGTATCATAAATAGCCATGCCAGCACTCACACTGCCGCCAGGACTGTTGATATACAAATGTATATCCTTATTTGGATCTTCTGCTTCCAGGAATAAAAGCTGTGCAATGATAAGATTCGCCATATTATCATCGATTGTTCCTGTTACGAAAATAATCCTGTCTTTTAATAAGCGGGAATAAATATCATAAGATCTTTCTCCCCTACTGGATTGCTCAACAACGATAGGCACAAAATTCATCATTACTCACACCCCTTTATATGTTTGGTGCAAAATTATTTTGCTGCCCCATCAATAACAACGCGAGCTGATTTGCGGCGAAGGATATTAGCAAGTAATAAGCCCATGTTGCCGTTCGAAGCGATAATTTTCTTCACTTCTTCAACTTTAGCGCCATTTTGCATAGCAATATTGGTCAATTCCGCATCAACATCTTCCATGCCAACCTGAATATTTTCAGCTTTTGCAATAGCATCAAGCACAAGATCAGTTTTTACATTTTCAAGTGCAGTTGCTTTGTAGTTTTCACGCAGTTTTTCCATATCCATGCCAGTATATTTAAGATAAGCATCAAGATTCATTTTGCGATTTTCCAGATTCATTTTGAGTTCTTCAACCATTTGGCTGATGCGGTCTTCGACCATGATTTCCGGAACTTCGAACTCAGCATTGTTAACAGCTGTTTGGATAAGCGCTCTTTCATAATCCGCTTCTGCTTGTTCCTCAGCATGTTTTTGCATTTTTTCTTTATAATCAGCTTTCAGTTCTTCAACAGTTTTGCATTTGCTGTTAGCGGCAACGAATTCATCAGTAAGTTCTGGCAATTCTTTACGTTTAACATCCTGGACATTTACTTTGAAAACAGCTTCTTTGCCAGCAAGTTCTTTAACAAAATACTCTTCTGGGAAAGTAACCTGTACATCTGTGGAATCTCCTGCTTTCAGACCAACCAATTGATCCTCAAAGCCAGGAATGAAGCTGCCGGACCCAACTTCCAGCGGATAACCTTTGCCTTCACCGCCGCTAAATGGCTCGCCATCAACGGTACCTGCAAAGTCAATAATTGCAAAATCGCCTTTCATGATAACAGCATCAGGAGCTACTACCATTTTAGCGCCACGTTTGCGCAGTTCTTCAACTGCTGCGTCGATTTGTTCATCAGTTACAACTGCTTCTTTTTTCTCTACTTTAAGGCCTTTATATTCGCCAAGTTTAGGTTCTGGTTTTACCGTTATGGTCAAAATCAGTTCCATATCTGTATTTTCTTCGAAAGTAGATTCTTTAACAGCCGGATCGCTTACAGGAATCAATTTCTCATCTGCCATAGCTTTGCGATAGCAATCATTAGCAACGATTTCAAATGCTTCTTGTTTTATTGCTTCCTTACCAACATGCAGTTCTAAAATATTGCGAGGAGCTTTGCCTTTACGGAAACCAGGTATATTTACCTGACCAGCAATCTTTTGTACTGCTTTGGCAAAACCCTTATTTACTTCCGCTGCCGGTAATTGAATTTTGATGGTTGCTTCATTTGCTACTCTTTCTACAGATACATTCATCTAAAAAAGCCTCCTTAATAATATGTCACTTCTTAAAACTTATCTCTTGACTGAAAATTCAGCCTGTTTTTAATAAATCATTATAAAAACCGCTCATAGTATCATACCACAAAGTCCTATCTTTGACAAGGCACGACGGCTGTTCTCTTGCACCGCAACTACAAAGAGCAAAAAGGCTCCCTCACCAGAGGAAGCCTGAAGTACTAGTGGAGCGGAAAACGAGATTCGAACTCGCGACCCCCGCCTTGGCAAGGCGGTGCTCTACCGCTGAGCTATTTCCGCAGTTGTCACTGACAACGTAGATTATTTTAAGTTATAACGGTGCATTTGTCAACACCTTAAATTAAAATTCTCCTAAAACTAGCTGACTGATATTTTTTGAGTGGTCTGATACCCTTTTCATATTGATCAGTAGTTCCAGCATGACAAAGCCCGCAGCAGGATTACAGATTTTATCGTTTAATCTGGCCACATGATTTTTGCGCATTTCTTTTTGGTATAGTTTTACTTCGTGAGAAACAGCAAGCGAAGCGCGGGCCAAGTCGCGGTCATTGGTTTCCAGAGCTTTCAAGGCTTTACTGCTGGCATCCAGGACCAGCGAACTTAAATGCTTGAGTTCCTCCTGTGCTACTGGTGAGAACTCTATGCCATCCTCTCTCATATTTCTTACTTTCTTGGCAATCGTCTCGGCATGGTCACCTATTCGTTCAATATCATTACAGGCATGTAAAAGGCCCGTATGTATAGCAGCCAGATCTGTACTCATTTGCTTTTCTGACATTTGCGTCAGATATTTGGTAATCTCTTCTTCCAGAATATCAACAACGGGCTCATGCTCCAATATATATGCTACCTTCTTGCTATCCCTGTCTTCGATAGCGCTAAGAGCTAATTCGACATTATGCCAAGCCATGTTACCCATACGTACAACTTCTTTGGTTGCCAACTGCATGGCAAGGCTCGGCGTACCAAGCATATTTACATCCAGAAAAAGCGGTTTTCTGGAAACAACAACATCTTTGCCTGGTACTAATAATTCAATAAAAGCAACAAACTGGTTGGTTATTGGCAAGAAAATAACAGTACTTAGCAAATTAAAGGCTGTATGTGAATTGGCAATCTGTCTGGCAATATCGCCCTCAGGTGAAATATAAAGCACAAAATCGACAAACCAGCCCATAAAGATAATGAAGATGATACTGCCGATCAGGTTATACAAAACGTGTGAATATGCGACCCTTTTAGCCGCACGATTGGCACGGAGCGATGCCAAAACTGATGTAATACAAGTCCCTACATTGTCACCAAGCATAACAGGAATGGCACCTTCCAGCGGTATCAGTCCCTGACCTGCCATCGCCATCAAGATACCAATGGTAGCTGTACTGGATTGAACGACACAGGTCATCACCGTACCAGCTAATAAACCAATGAGAGGATTGTCAGCAAAGGTTGCTATGAAATCCACGAAGCCTTGATATTTACGCAAGGGCGCCACAGAATTACCCATCATTTGCATGCCAAGCATCATGATACCGAAGCCAAGCATAATTTGTCCGAAATATTTCAGTTTTTTGCCTTTGGCAAGAATGTTCAGGACAAAGCCTAAGGCAATAAATACAGTAACAAAATCAGTAACTTTGAAAGCAATCAATTGAGCTGTTACAGTAGTACCAAGATTAGCACCCATAACAATACCGAATGCCTGCTTTAAGGTCATAAGACCGGCGTTGACCATACTTACTGTCATTATGGTAGTAATACCGCTCGACTGCAGCACCGCCGCCACCACGGTGCCCAACAGGACTCCATACATGACGCGTCCGGCTAAAACCTCAAATAGCCTCTGCAGACGATTTTCCGCAACTTTTTGCATACCGTCGCTCATCAACTGCATGCCATACAATAGAAGCGCCAATCCCCCAAGAAAAGCAAAAAAAAGGATATACATCATCAAGCCCCCATAAACTTTTCGCTAACTATATGTATTATACCAAATTTTCCATTTTTCATACTTTTATTTTCCCGCAAACCCGCATTCCTACTAAGCCTGATGGTTTTCATCGTCCCTGTTGGGCCTTTAAAGTCCCGCTTTGGCAAACAAAGAACCTCACAATCATAAACATGATTGTGAGGTTCTTTTTCTCAATTTAAATTATAGCCTTTTTCGGCAATTATTAGTTATTCTTTCCCTGCCAAGCGTTTGTAGTTTGCTAATCTCTCCATAGCATCAGCTTTTGTTTTCGCGAACAAGGCTTCTGCTGTTTCCGGATATTGCTTTTTGAGGGAAGCATAACGTACTTCACCCATCAGGAATTCATGGAAATCTGCTGTTGGCTCTTTGGAATCAAGAACAAACGGATTCTCACCTTTTTCCTTCAGAGCAGGATTGAATCTATACATTGCCCAGTAACCACATTCAACAGCTTTCTTGGTTTCCAGCTGGCTAGAACCCATGCCGCTCTTCAAACCATGATTGATACATGGTGAATAAGCAATGATGAGGGATGGTCCTGGATAAGCTTCTGCTTCAGCAATCGCTTTCAAAGTCTGATTCTTATCTGCGCCCATGGCAATTTGTGCAACATACACGTAGCCATAGCTCATTGCCATCATACCAAGATCTTTCTTCTTCGTCTTTTTGCCGCTGGCAGCGAATTTAGCGATTGCTGCAGTCGGTGTTGATTTGGAAGACTGACCGCCGGTGTTGGAATATACTTCGGTATCAAAGACCAGCACGTTGACGTCTTCACCGGAAGCAAGCACATGATCCAGACCGCCGTAGCCAATGTCGTAAGCCCAACCATCGCCACCGAAGATCCAGTGGGAACGTTTGACAAAGAATCTGCTGTTGGCAGCTATTTCTTCAAGCAATGGTTGACCTGCCTTCTCAGCTGTTAACAAAGCTTCGAGTTTTTCAGCGCGCTCGCGGGAGCCTTCGCCTTCGTTGGCATTAGCCAGCCATTCTTCCATGGCTGTTTTCAGCTCAGCACTGACAGGCAGCTTAACTGCTTCTTTTACCATATCCTCAACGCGTTCACGTGATTGTTTTACGCCCAGGAACATACCTAAGCCATATTCAGCATTATCCTCGAACAAGGAGTTTGCCCAGCTCGGTCCGTGACCTTTGCAGTTCTTCGTATAAGGCATGGAAGGAGCACTTGCGCCCCAGATAGAGGTACAACCGGTCGCATTAGCAATCATCATACGATCGCCAAACAACTGGGTAACAAGCTTAGCATACGGTGTCTCACCGCAACCAGCGCAGGCACCGGAGAATTCCAGTAATGGCTGCTCAAATTGTACACCCTTGACAGTTTTCTTGTTCATCGGGTTTGGTTTGACTGTTACAGTGTCGATAGCATAATTCCACAATGGAACTTGCTCCATTTGTGAGCTCAGCGGCTTCATGACAATTGCTTTTTCCTTAGCTGGGCAGACTTGTACGCAATTGCCGCAGCCAGCGCAGTCCAAAGCGGAAACAGCAATACGGAACTGCAAGTCTTTAGCGCCGATAGCCGGTTTTGTCGTAAAACCAGCCGGAGCTGCTGCAACTTCTTCAGCCGTAGCCAGGACAGGACGGATAGAAGCGTGCGGGCAAACAAAGGCACATTGATTACATTGAATACAGTTGTCGATTTGCCACTCAGGCACGTTGATAGCGATACCGCGTTTTTCGAAAGTAGAAGTTCCGGAGGGGAAAGTACCATCAGCATGTTTTTTGAATGCGCTGACCGGCAGCTTGTCGCCTTCCATCCTATTCATCGGTTCCAGAATATTTTTAGCGAAATTATCAGCTGAACCAGCAGCAACAGCTTCTGTATCAACAGCCTCAGCCCAAGCAGCCGGCACGTTGATTTTGACAATGGCACCTACGCCTTTGTCGATTGCAGCGTAGTTCATGTTGAGAATGGTCTGACCTTTCAAACCATAAGAATGGTCAACTGCTTCTTTCAGGTATTTAACAGCGTCTTCTACCGGAATGATATCGGCCAATTTGAAGAAGGCTGACTGCATTATCATATTGATGCGGCCGCCCAAGCCGATTTCTTCGGCAATCTGAACAGCGTCAATCGTGTAGAAGTTGATATTGTTTTTGGCAATATAACGTTTAATAGCTGCCGGCAGATTGGCTTCCAGTTCTTCTGTATTCCAGCGGCAATTTAAAAGGAAAGTGCCATTTTTCTTCAAGCCGGCAAGAACATCATACTTGTTTACATATGATTGGTTATGGACGGCTACGAAATCAGCGTAATTAATCAGGTATGGAGCACGAATCGGCTCATGTCCAAAGCGCAGGTGGGAAACAGTGATACCACCAGATTTCTTGGAATCATAGGAGAAGTAGCCTTGCGCATACATGTCTGTATAATCGCCGATAATTTTGATAGCGCTCTTATTAGCACCGACAGTACCATCAGAACCAAGTCCCCAGAATTTGCAGCTCTTGGTGCCTTTAGGAGTAGTGTCAAGTTCTTCTGTAACTGCGAGAGAAGTGCCGGTAACATCATCAACTATACCAACGGTGAAATTGTTCTTAGGTTCTGCCAGATCAAGATTAGCAAATACAGCCAAAACCTCTGAAGGAGTCATGTCTTTGGACCCCAAGCCATAGCGGCCTCCGACAATCAGTGGATGTGTTGCCTGCGTATAATAAACGCTGCGCACATCCAGATATAAAGGTTCGCCAAAAGCACCCGGTTCCTTGGTACGGTCTAAAACAGCAATCTTTTTAACTGTCTCAGGCATAGCAGCCAAGAAGTGTTTTGCAGAAAACGGACGATAGAGATGTACAACCAAAAGGCCGACTTTCTCGCCCTTAGCATTCAGATATTCTACGGTAGTCTGAATAGTTTCTGTAGCTGAACCCATAGCAATGATAACTTTCTCAGCATCAGGAGCACCGTAGTAATTGAACAGGCCATATTTGCGTCCAGTGATTTTGCTGATTTCATTCATATAATTTTCTACGACTGCAGGCAGTTTTTCATAATAAGAATTTACTGCTTCGCGAGTCTGGAAATAAATATCAGGATTTTGGGCGGTTCCGCGGATGACCGGTTGATCAGGATTGAGGCTGCGTGCCCTGAATTCAGCGACAGCTTCTTTATCCAACAGTTTTTCCAAAGCATCATATTCCACAACTTCTACTTTTTGAACTTCATGGGAAGTTCTGAAACCATCGAAGAAGTTTACGAAAGGAATACGGCCCTTAATAGCAGATAGGTGAGCAACGGCACTCAAATCCATTACTTCCTGCACACTTCCTTCTGCCAAAAGAGCAAAACCAGTCTGGCGAGCAGCCATTACATCCTGGTGGTCGCCAAAGATAGAAAGTGAACTAGCTGCCAAAGCACGTGCTGAAACCTGGAAAACAGCCGGCAAGAGTTCGCCTGCCATTTTATACATATTCGGAATCATCAAAAGCAAGCCTTGTGAAGCAGTATAAGTAGTAGTAAGAGCGCCTGCCTGCAGGGAGCCATGTACAGCTCCGGAAGCACCTGCCTCTGACTGCATTTCCATAACTTTTACTGTCTGCCCAAAAATGTTCTTTTTGCCTTGCGCTGCCCATTCATCGGTAACTTCCGCCATTGGTGAAGACGGAGTGATTGGATAAATTGCGGCAACGTCAGTAAAAGCATAAGATACATACGCAGCGGCGGTATTACCGTCCATAGTTTTCATTTTTGCCATGTTGGTTCCCTCATCTTTCTCTCTGATTTTAAATAGCCTACTTCTGTTAATACCCTGCAACTAATAAACTAAATAATAATGATTAACAGCCCGACGATTAAAAAATATGCCGGTTAAATGTAGGGTACACTTATACTTATTTAGTATACACTAAAAAGTATGTGTTGTAAACTTTTGCTAAGCTAAGTCCTAAAACTATATAACGGAATCCTTATCCGTTAAACTTTATTATATTATAGATTTGCTTTTTGGTCATTGTATTTCTCTAATTATTTTGTTAGACTTGTATTAATCAAATATGCTTTATATCCACTAGGGGCGCTTAAATGCTGAGAGACAACTGTCGACCCTTGGAACCTGATTTCCGGATAATGCCGGCGGAGGGAAGTGGCACCTATTCTGCTTTTTCCAGCCGTTTCCATTTTATCGGAAACGGCCATTTTATTTATTACAAAGGAGAGTAAAATATGCTTACACAAATGCAGGCTGCAAGACAAGGCATCATTACAGAGGCTATGCAAATAGTCGCCGCCAAAGAAAATCTCCCGGCAGAAACAATCCGTGCCGGCGTCGCAGAAGGCACCATCGCCATCTGTGCCAACCCCAATCATAAAAATCTTATACCTCGTGGTGTTGGCAAAGGTCTAACCACCAAAGTCAACGCCAACATTGGTACCTCCAGCTCTTATCCTGATCCACAGCCGGAACTGCTGAAACTTGCTGCAGCCATTGAAGCTGGCGCAGATGCCGTTATGGATCTCAGTACCGGTGACAACATCGAGGCTTCCCGCAGGGCGATCATTGAAGCTTCCACGGTAATGGTCGGCACTGTACCTATTTACCAGGCAACTGTAGAAGCCATCAAGAAACATGGGGC
>CAYRVN010000040.1:9285-12171 GCA_964427675.1 uncultured Acidaminococcales bacterium | reverse complement strand
TGTGGTTTGTCTCGGATGCGGCTGTCATCCCCAGACCAACGTTGCAGCAACGCATTGAAATGATATGGTATGCTATTCGTACTTGTCATCATTTTGGGATTGAACAACCCCGCATCTCTTTAATACATTGTACGGAGAAGGTTAGCTCTAAATTTCCTCATTCGCTTGATTATGTGAATATCGTTGAACTGGCTGAAGCCGGAGAGTTTGGCAATGTGATCATAGATGGTCCGCTGGATGTGCTTACCTCCTGCGAACGTGAAAGCGGAAACATAAAAGGCATTGCCTCACCCATTAACGGAGATGCTGATGTGCTTATTTTCCCTAATATAGAATCTGGGAATACCTTTTATAAATCGGTTAGCTTGTTTGCCCAGGCAGAGATGGCAGGTGTTTTGCAGGGACCCATTTGTCCGGTTGTGCTAACTTCAAGAAGCGACTCCGGTTTATCAAAATATTACAGTTTGGCCATGGCCTGTTTATCCTCTAATGATATTTAATTATGAAAATTCTGGTCGTCAATCCCGGCTCAACTTCCACGAAAGTTGCTGTTTATCTAAATAAAACCGCTTTGTTTGTAACGAACTTACGCCATTCAGTCGAAGAACTATCGGTATTTCCTACTATAATGGATCAGTTTGATTTTCGCAAACAGCTCGTTCTGAATGAATTGAACCGCAATGGAATTGCACTGCAATTTGATGTTGTGATCGGTCGCGGCGGACTTGTAAAGCCTATTCCCGGGGGCGTCTATGAAGTTAACGAAGCCATGAAGAGAGATACACTAAACGCTATGCGAACCCATGCCTGTAATTTGGGAGGTTTAATTGCTCGTGATCTGGCCTCCTCTATTCCCGGTTGCCATGCATTGATTGCCGATCCCGGAGTTGTTGACGAGCTTGATGACGTGGCCAGAGTTACAGGTTCCCCTCTCTTGCCGCGTATTTCAATCTTTCATGCCCTCAACCATAAGGCCGTTGGTCGGCGATATGCCGCCAATTGCGATGCAAATTACGAAGATTTGAATCTGATTATTTGTCATTTAGGCGGAGGAATCTCCGTGGCTGCACATAGAAAAGGAAGAGCGGTTGATGTGAATAACGCATTAGATGGCGAAGGTCCCTTCTCGCCTGAGCGTGCGGGTACATTGCCCGCCGGTTCCTTAATTGACCTTTGTTACAGCGGTCGTTTTAGCCGTGAAGAATTGAAAAATAGGATTTCAGGACAAGCTGGTTTAGCTGCTCACTTGGGAACTACAGATGTTCCTGAAGTGATTTCCATGATTGAAGCGGGTGATAAACATGCCGAACTGGTGTTGAATGCCATGGTTTATAACGTTATTAAATCCATTGGTGCTCAAAGCGCAGTGCTGAAGGGTCAAGTTGATGCGATCATCCTGACAGGCGGTATTGCGCATGCCGATTATGTAGTGTCAAGAATCAAGGAGTCCGTATCTTATATAGCTCCCGTTGTCGTTTATCCCGGTGAAGATGAAATGGAAGCTTTAGCCATGAGCGCCTATGAAGCACTAAACGGAATACTGCCTATTAATGATTACAAATAAGCTCCTGCAACGCTTTATCATTTATTTTTAAAAAGAACTGAATGTTACTTTTTTCAGCTCCAGATTACTTCTTTAATGTTAAATAGTAAATTTTTGGAGCATAAAATTCATTGGAAAGAAATTTTCTTTTATCTTTGCGCTTGTGTTAAGTTAATAAATTGATTAAGGTCGATTTTTGACTGTTTCGAATCGGAAAGTATGGGGGTACTTTCCGATTCTCTTTTTTGGTACCAGTCTGATTTATGGATATAAAAAAGCCCGATCGCATATTTGCAACCGGGCCATATTATTTAGTCAAAAAAGACTGTTTACTTTTTCTCGGGACGAGGGAATAAAACCTTTCTGGAAAGTTTGAATTTACCAGTTTTTTGATCCACATCGATCAATTTAACTTCAATCTCGTCGCCCTCTTTGATACCAGTTTCCTCCACTGTTTCAAGACGTTTCCAGTCCATCTCAGAGATGTGCAACAAACCGTCTTTTCCGGGTAAGAATTCAATGAAAGCGCCATAAGGCATGATAGAACGTACTTTTCCTTTGTAAACCTCGCCTACTTCAGGAACGGCTACAATACCTTTGATGATACGCATAGCGCTATCGATAGATTGCTTGTTGGTTCCGGCAATTTCAATTCTGCCCACGCCATCAACTTCTTCAATAGTAATGGTAGCACCTGTTTCCTCTTGCATTCCCTGAATGATTTTTCCACCAGGGCCAATGATTGCACCAATAAATTCTTTAGGAATAGTCAGTGTTTCAATACGAGGAGCATGATCCTTCAAGTCGGCACGAGGCTCTTGAATAGTCTCGGTAATTTTACCCAGAATATGCATACGTCCTTCTTTTGCTTGATTCAAAGCACGTTCCAGAATTTCGAATGATAAACCGTCAACCTTGATATCCATCTGAGTGGCAGTAATACCATCTTTCGTTCCGGTTACTTTGAAGTCCATATCACCCAAGTGATCTTCGTCACCTAAGATATCAGAAAGTACGGCATATTTTTCTTCGCCGGCATTTTTGATCAATCCCATAGCGATACCCGAAACCGGTTTTTTGATTTTCACACCGGCATCCATCAATGCAAGTGTTCCGGCACAAACAGTTGCCATTGATGACGAACCGTTTGATTCAAGAATATCAGAAACCACACGCACTACATAAGGATAGTTTGCAGGAATCATTTTCTTCAAAGCTCTGTGAGCCAAGTTTCCGTGACCAATCTCACGGCGACCTACGCCACGTTGAGCCTTCGCTTCACCGGTTGAGAAAGGAGGGAAGTTGTAGTGAAGAAGGAAACGTTCTTTTCCGTGCACCAATAC
>CAYRVN010000040.1:2741-9275 GCA_964427675.1 uncultured Acidaminococcales bacterium | reverse complement strand
GCTTCCCAATGTAACAGAAGTCAAAGACTGCGTTTCACCACGAGTGAAGACTGCTGATCCGTGAGGTCCGGGCAAATAACTAATTTCGCTCCAGATAGGACGAATCTCAGTTGTTTGACGACCATCGAGACGCTTGCCTTCGTCAAGAATGCAACGACGCATAGCCTCTTTTTCAACATCGTGATAATATTTATTAATTAAACCAACCTTTGCAGCCAGTTCTTCTTCGCTGAAAGTTGCTTTGAATTCCTCGCGAATAGCATCGAAAGCATCCTGACGTTCGTGCTTGTTCTTATTGCCCGATGCTGCAACAGCATAAGCTTTTTCGTAGCAAGCATTATGAACAGCCTGGCGAAGCTCCTCATCATTAACCTCGTGGCAATATTCACGTTTCACAGTTTTGCCAACCGCTTCGGTCAATTCCATTTGAGCTTTGCAATGAACTTTGATTGCTTCGTGAGCCACTTTCATTGCTTCGAGCAGTTCAGCTTCAGAAACTTCGTTCATTTCACCTTCAACCATCATGATGTTCTCATACGTTGCTGCAACCATGATATCCATGTCTGCTTGCTCCAGTTGGTCAAAAGTAGGGTTGATTATATATTTTCCGTCGATACGTGCCACACGCACTTCGGAGATAGGTCCGTTAAAGGGAATGTCCGATACGGCTAGGGCTGCAGAAGCAGCAAGTCCGGCTAATGCATCGGGCATGTCTACACCATCTGCAGAGAACAGAATAATGTTAACGTAAACTTCAGCATGATAGTTGTCAGGAAACAAAGGGCGTAGAGCGCGGTCTACTAGTCGGCAAGTAAGGATTTCATAATCAGAAGCTCTTCCTTCTCTCTTGGTGAAACCGCCAGGGAATCGACCGTAAGCGGCGAATTTTTCTTTGTACTCTACCTGAAGAGGCATGAAATCTGTTCCGGGAACTGCATCTTTAGCGGCACAAACAGTAGCTAGTAACATGGTGTTTCCCATGCGTAGCATGACAGAACCATCTGCCTGTTTTGCCAATTTTCCCGTTTCGAGTGTGATGGTTCTTCCATCACCCAGCTCGATCGTCTTAACAATTGGGTTAATCATAAAAATTGTTTTATCTATATCTTCTTTCAAAATTCGTGCAAAGATATACAATTATCGTGCTAATATCGTGTAAATGAGATAAAAAGTTATTCCATCACTGTTTTTTTTCGTTCAAAAAGCGAAGATGAGCGCAAAATGCTTTGACTAATCTTTAAAAGAACTATATTTGCAGGCAAAAACATAATCATTATTATGAAGAAAATATCACTCATGGCACTTACTGTGCTAGTACTTAGTTCGTGTAACTCTGACCCGAAATTTAATATCAAAGGAGAAGTTTCCGGTGCCGATGGCAAAATGCTTTATTTTGAATCATCCGGTCTGGAGGGTGTTGTGGCGATTGATTCAGTAGAACTGGGTAAAAACGGTTCATTTAGTTTTAAACAGTTGAGACCGGAGTCTCCGGAGTTTTACAGACTAAGAATTGAGGATAAAGTCGTTAATCTTTCGGTCGATTCTACTGAAACCATAGAAGTGAAAGCCCCATATGCAAAGTTCTCGACCGATTATGACATTGCGGGCAGTGAAAACTGCGTGAAAATTAAAGAGCTTACTTTAAAACAGATTAAACTTCAATCGGATGTAGATGCTCTGTTTAAATCATTACAAGACAATGTAATCACTCACGATGTTTTTGAAGACAGTTTATCGGCTGTGATAACCAAATATAAAGATGATGTAAAAGTCAATTATATATTCTCGGCACCCAATAAGGCAGCGGCCTATTTTGCGTTGTTCCAGAAATTGAATAATTACATGATTTTTGATCCGTTGAACAACAAAGATGATGTGAAATGTTTTGGTGCTGTGGCTACCAGTCTGAACAATGATTATCCTCATGCAATCAGATCCAAGAACCTATATAATATTGTTATAAAGGGAATGAAGAATACTCGTACTCCGGTGCAAAAGACGGTAGAAATTCCTCGTGAAAAGGTAACTGAAGCAGGAGTTATTGATATTGCTTTAAGAGACATAAAAGGAAATGTGCGCAAGCTCACCGAGCTGAAAGGTAAAGTCGTATTACTGGATTTTACGATCTATCAAAGCGCAGTATCTGCCCCACATAATTTTACGTTGCGTGATTTGTATAATAAATATGCAGCTCAGGGGCTCGAAATCTATCAGGTGTCACTGGATGCAGATGAACATTTCTGGAAAACAGCAGTTGACAATTTGCCTTGGGTGTGCGTGAGAGATGCCAATGGAATTTACTCACAAATTGCAGCTATATATAATGTAAAACAAGTGCCTGCCTACTTCTTGGTTAACAAAAATAATGAGCTTAGCAAGCGTGGAGAAGATATTAAAGACCTTGATGCAGCTATTAAAGCCTTATTATAATTTGGCAAATTACGTTTTATTTTGTGTAAACATGTTACAAAGCATCCGTTTTCGCTTGACACGTATTGTTTAAAGCCTTATCTTTGTAGCAGAAAAATAGAGGGAGGGTTCCAGCATGGCTCATGTTGGAATTCTTTTTTGTTTATATGACCATTTGAAAACTAAAAAATATAGGAGAAAAAATCATGGCTTATATGTCTGAAGAAGGCTACAAGAAACTTGTAGAAGAGCTTAGGGTATTGGAAACTGTGAACCGCCCTGAGATATCGCGTCAAATTGCTGAGGCTAGAGATAAAGGAGATTTATCAGAGAACGCCGAGTATGATGCCGCAAAAGAAGCACAAGGCATGCTGGAAATGAAGATAAACAAGCTAAAAGCTATTATCGCCGATGCCAAAATCATTGATGAATCAAAACTGAAAACCGATTCGGTGCAGATTTTGAATAAAGTAGAACTTAAGAACCTAAAGAATGGTATGAAGATGACTTATACCATTGTTTCTGAAAGCGAAGCTAACCTGAAAGAAGGCAAAATCTCTGTAAGTACACCTATTGCACAAGGTTTGTTGGGTAAGAAGGTAGGTGATGTTGCAGACATCCAGGTACCTCAGGGCAAAATCAGTTTAGAGATCATGAACATTTCGTTTTAAAGTATTAAAAGGTTGAAATAGTATATATTTCAGCCTTTCTTTCTATTAACCCAATCGTATTTAAAAAAAAAGAAAGGAGCCCCTTATGGCAAGTATTTTTAGTAAGATTATTGCTGGCGACATTCCTTGTTACAAAGTAGCTGAGGATGAACACTTTTTTGCTTTTCTTGATATCAATCCTTTGGTGAAAGGACATACGTTGGTTGTTCCCAAAAGAGAGGTCGATTATATTTTCGATCTGCAAGATGAAGAGCTGGCTGCGTTTCATGTGTTTGCAAAGAGCGTAGCTCGTGCCATTGAACAAGCCATTCCTTGTAAGCGGGTAGGAGTTGCCGTCATGGGACTTGAAGTTCCTCATGCGCATATTCATTTAATTCCCATCAATAAAGAGTCTGATATGATTATTTCCAATCCTAAAATGAAATTGTCGGATTCTGAATTTGCTTTGATAGCAGAATCAATCAGAAAGGCCTGGGAAAAATAAAACAGATATATAAGCTATGTTTTCAAATGAAAAAGGGAGCGAAAGCTCCCTTTTTTTATACATAATCTTCTCCGAGTTTTATTTGCGCATCATTCACGTATTTTCTGATGGCATGCTCCTCATCTTTCTTGCAAATGAGCAGTACATTGTCTGATTCCGCAATGAGATAACCTTCTAATCCTTCAATTACAGCCAACTTATCAGGCGGCAATGCAATGATATTGTCTTTGCTGTCATACAAAAGCGACTGGCATTTCAAAACAACATTCTTGTTGATATCCTTTGGTGAAAGATCGTACAGAGATCCCCATGTGCCCAAGTCGGACCAGCCGAAATCACCCAAAGCCACATGCACATTGTCGGCTTTCTCCATGATACCAATATCAATAGACACGTTGGGGCAAGTTGGGAAATTCGTATTTATATAAGCTTTCTCTTGCGGTGTGCCATAAATTTCGGCACCGGCACCTAAGTTTGCTGCAACTTCCGGCAAGAAATCTTCTATTGCTTTAATGATGGTACTGGCACTCCACAAGAAAATACCCGAATTCCAATAAAACTCGCCACTGTCAACAAACACCTTAGCCAGTTCCAGTTCCGGTTTTTCTGTGAATGTTTTCACTTTATAGAAATTATCTGCTTCCTTTTCGGCAACTTGAATGTATCCGTAACCTGTTTCGGGCCTGTTGGGCTTAATACCCAAGGTCAGTAAACGCCCAAAATCAGAAACAAACTCCAAACCCTTATTTATGGCTTCGAGAAATTCGCCCTCTTTCAGAATGAGGTGATCGGACGGTGCAACAACTATTTTTGCATTTGCGTTGATGGCCCTAATATGATAGGCCGCCCATGCTATGCAAGGAGCTGTGTTTCTTCTGGTAGGTTCCAGCAAAATCTGCTTCGGGTTCAGGCTTGGTAACTGTTCCTTTACTAAATCAGCATATATATCATTCGTTACAATAAAGATGTTTTCAGCGGGAATCACTTTGCTGAATCTATCGAATGTTTGCTGTAGCAGAGAGCGGCCTGTGCCGAAGAAATCAAGAAATTGTTTGGGTAGTGTTTTGCGGCTGAAAGGCCAGAATCTGCTTCCTATTCCTCCTCCCATTATCACACAATAGTTATCCTTATTCGTCATGATATTGACTGTTTTTAAAGTTTCCGCTAATGTAGGATTTATTTCGTTAAAAGGAATGTTTTGTTAGTTATTTATTGTTTTTCTGCGGATTTTTAAGGGAAACTCTTGCAGGTTTAGAAAAAAGCCGTATCTTTGCACCGCAATTAAGCCCAGATGGCGGAATCGGTAGACGCGCTGGTCTCAAACACCAGTGGATTCACTTCCATCCCGGTTCGACCCCGGGTCTGGGTACCACTAAGAAAGCTAAGTATTGATTATTCAGTACTTAGCTTTTTTGCTTTAATATAAGACACAGAAGTGTCAACTTTGTTTGGTGAAACAAAATAAAAACAGTACTTTTGAAAATAGATACAGTCACTTAAGTAGCAATCCATGGAACAAGGAATTTGGCAAGAGATTGAAGCACTGCAGCGTCAGTTCGTAAAACTAGGTATCAGTGAAGCGGTGGACTATGAGAAGTACTACCTCTATTCGCTCATTGCCAACTCTACTGCTATCGAAGGTTCTACCCTGACTGAATCAGAAGCGCAATTGCTTTTTGACGAAGGTGTTGTAGCCGGTGGTAAACCTCTTCTTCATCACTTGATGAACGGGGACTTGAAGAACGCCTACGAGTTGGCGATAAGAGAAGCCAAAGAGAAAACACCTATTACTTCTGCATTCCTACAAACCCTCAATGCTACATTGATGCATTCCACAGGAGGCATTCACAGCGTAATGGGTGGCTCTTTTGATTCTTCGAAAGGTGAGTACCGTCTCTGTGGAGTTACAGCTGGCATCGGTGGTCGCTCCTATATGAACTATCAGAAAGTCCCTTCAATGGTTACTGAACTGTGTAACTATCTGCAAAAGCGTATCGCCAAAGCATCCACTATTCAAGAACAATACGAGCTTAGTTTTAATGCTCATCTAAATCTGGTAACCATTCATCCGTGGGTCGATGGAAACGGACGCGCTTCTCGTCTGTTGATGAACTATATCCAATTCCTCTATAACCTTTTTCCAACGAAACTCTTCAAAGAAGATAGAGATGAATATATTCTTGCCTTGCGCCAGTCGCAAGATGAAGACAGTAACCAATCTTTCTTGGCATTTATGGCAGGGCAATTAAGAAAGTCCCTTTCCTTAGAAATTGAGCGTTTTGATGCTTCGCAGAAGAAAGGATTCAGTTTTATGTTTTGAGTAGGGAGTAGATTGAGGATGTTATTGGTAAAATGCAGTACCTGAAGTATTTTGATTATCTGTTCTTTGTTTATGCCAAATGGTTTTTGTGATTCTCACGAATATTTATAAAATTTTATACATTGTTCAAAAGGTTGTTTATTATCAAAGTTTTGTTATAACAATTACAACCAGATACTTGCTCCAATCCTGAACCCGATGTGACGTTTCAGGTTCATCTCTTCAAGTAGAAAGCCTTCGGTCTTAGCACTCATTCCTAAATTTAGAGATAATCCTTTAACTCCTTTTGTTCCTGAATAGACCCTGTATTTACCTGTTAAATCAATGGCAGTTCCAAGTTTCCCCGAGTTTTCAGCGAAAGCCAATGCTCTAGGTTGTATCCAGCCGTGCAAAGCAACATCAATAGCGATGTTTTGTGCTACTGATATATTGTATAAATCAGCTCCCAATGCGGGAAACCATGTATTTTTGTTTTCATATTGTCTTAAATAAAAATGAGCATTGACGGACTTTGTTGTTAGCCAGAAATGTTCGTCAATGTAATCTCCAAAGGGAACCATGCCATAGCCCAAAGCGAAATTTCCGTTGCATTTGCTATTCAACTTAAAACCGGTTTTTCCAAGAAGTAGTGGGTCTACTAAATTTAAAAG
>CAYRVN010000040.1:0-2641 GCA_964427675.1 uncultured Acidaminococcales bacterium | reverse complement strand
TATTCAACTTAAAACCGGTTTTTCCAAGAAGTAGTGGGTCTACTAAATTTAAAAGCGAACGCCAGCCTACTCTTTTTACGAATCTCTTCTCTTTATTTGTTAAATCGTTGTGAAATACTTCCTATTCCTTTGTAGGTAAGTATGGAACGATGCCCTTCTTCATGCGTTAAAGGAATGAATATCAAGGAGGCTGCCGATTGCAAAAGTAGATTGCTGAGGTAAATAGGCTTGTTTTTGAAGATTACAATTTTATTTAATTGACGCATGCTTAGTCTATACAGACTTAAATAATTTTCGTTGGCCTGACGCATGGTAAAGAGCTTGGCAGGAGAGTCGATTAGAAGAAAAGAATACTCTTTTACTGCCAATGAATCTTTACTTCTGTTTTGTGATGCAGCATTCACTACTAAAACAAAAAATAGAAGTAATGTAATATATGATCTTTTTTTAATCATGAGCAATTTCGAATCTAAAGTTAGTCATGGTTCTTATTGTTTATGAGGTTTACCACCACTTTTACCATGGTGTCTTTCTCTTCAGTACTGCTTTCAGCAATCATTAGAGTCAGGGAACTAGTGCTCCGTCCTACCCATCACTTGCCTTATGTATTAAACGTTCTAACACTCCCCGTTTACTCTGATTTAAGCTCATCCTTGTCATACTCTTCTTTCAGCATTGAATAATACAATCGACCAACATATTTGCCATCTGTATAAAAGAAATCACGTAGTGTTCCTTCATACGTAAAATTACATTTTCTTATAACGCCCTGCGAAGCTATATTCCCTTCTTTGTGGCAGACTTGTACTTTGTGGAAATTGACATGGTTAAAACAAAAATTCAGAATGGCCTTTACCGCTTCTGTTGCATAGCCCTTGCGATGAAATTGGCTTCCTAAAGCATATTCTATCTCACAAAAATGGTTTTTGTTGTCGATAAGAAAAATGGCAACTTGTCCGATGCATATACCGGACTCCTTTTGAATAATTGCCCAACGATAGTAATCTGGGTTTTTGTATGAGTCAATGTATTTATCTAATAGTGCTCTGACTTCTTCTTTTGTTACGTATACCGGTTCGCTGTACAAGGACTGAATTTTTGGATCGCTAATCCAGTAGGCCAGCATATCGTTATCGTCTGCGTACTGAAAGGGTCTTAGTGTAAGCCTCTCTGTATTGATGACTTTTGTTCCGCAGTGTTTTAGTGTATCATCCAAAGTATAATAGTTCGCTTTCGGGTCAAAAACAAAACCGTTACCTAGTAATGCTTTGCAAGAAGCGATGTTGTCACTATCCGGCTGAACTATGATCTTAGCATGTGGATATTGTGTTTTTATGCGTTCAACCAGCAATCTGATTATTTGCTTGCCATAGCCTTTTCGCAGATAATCTTCTTCCCCGATAAAGTAGTCGATGCTGAATAATTCATGTGGCCGGTCTACAGTGTACCAATCTTCCTTAGCGGCAAAGCAGTCGTAGTATTGTCCAAAACCAATAGGGTGGTTTTCTTCTTGTGCAATGAAATGGTTGAGAAAGCTAAAGTTGCCTTTTCTTTCTTTGATCTCATTTAGCCATTCATCGGCATCGTTATACCACTTCAACACGTGTTCTTTGTTTAACCAGCAGGTTAGTTGCCGGATGTGGATATCTTGAACGGGAACTAATTTTAATTTTTCCATATCGATATTGTTTTATTCTGAATATGAGCTGTTTACAAATGTAGTAATTTGATTTCACTTAAAGATCATTCCTTTCAATGTACTTGTATGGTAAAATGTATTTTGTACCTTTACCTCATAATTAATCAGTTGATGGCTAACCAATGAATTCAGTTCAACTTTCTAGTAATCAAATTCAGAGAATAGAGTCTTTCCTACGGAGAAAAGGGATTGAGGTAACTAATATGGAGAGTTTTACTTTTATGACCAGATATGATTTGAGCACGTCGATAAAGTGTAAACCTCAATTCCGAAATCTGGCCGGACCGGGAGTCTTTACTTTCAGGCTAAAGTCGGGTGCTCTTCGTGCTTTTAAACTATATCCGTATCGTTTACGCTACAGCTACCTGATTCTGTATCTTATAGAAAAAAAGATTCCGTTTACAAACTATGTTCCTCAAGAAAAAAGGGATATGGATTTCTGTTACCTAGAGTTTCCCGGTTTTTCTATGCGATTAGCTTATTTTACTGTATTGACTTTAATTTTGACTTTTTCTTCTGTTTTTCTTTTCCTGCACCAACCGCTTCCTATAGCGATATTTGGTGTTGCATATTTATTGTTGGGTGTTTGCCTATTATACCATGGCGTTTTGAAGCAACATTCACTTGTCTTTGATGCTCATAATCTCATTTTGCGTAATTATTTTCAAAAGAAAGTAATACCGTATCATGAGCTGAAGAAAGTAAACTTCGGTGGTAGAAGCCATTATAAAAATGTTCATCCGTTTTTCATGGAGATACTTGATGTTCAAAACAACTATCATGTATTTTTTCTTGGTAACGTCAATAAGAAAAATATGATAAGTGCGGTTGAATGTCTCAAAGCGCATGGCATTGATGCCACTTCAGAAGCTATTATATAAACAAAAATTATCTGCTACTTACAAAACCTTGTGCACACCCGGGTGTACAACTATCATACAC
>CAYRVN010000039.1:0-12219 GCA_964427675.1 uncultured Acidaminococcales bacterium | reverse complement strand
AACTCTGATAACGAGGTAAAATGATGAGTAAAAAAATGACGATGCAGGAGGCAATCACAGAGGCAAAACGTTGTCTGAATTGCTCTCGTCCACTTTGCCGTACAGGCTGCCCCATTGAAAATAACATACCTGAATTTGTCCGCGCCCTCAGCGAAGGCAACATCGGTACCGCATATGAAACTATTGCTGAACGCAGCAATCTGCCAGCTATCTGCGGCCGTGTCTGCGCGCATGAGAAACAATGCGAAGCTCATTGCATACTTGCTAAGAAAAACGCTGCCATCCCCATCGGCAGCTTAGAAATGTTTATCGCTGATTTTGCCCATGAATATGGGTTAAACCCCGTGCCGCCTTCTACCGGCAAAAGAGGCAAGGTTGCCGTCATCGGTTCAGGCCCTGCAGGTCTTACCGTGGCAGGCGATCTCGCCAAAATGGACTTCGCCGTTACTATTTTTGAAGGACAGCCAGAGCCTGGCGGCGTCCTGCTTTTTGGTATTCCTGAGTTCCGGTTGGAGAAAGAAGTAGTTCGTAGAGAAATCAACATCTTACGCAAATTAGGCGTGGAAATTGTTACTGAAAAACTGATTGGTCCTGACATGACAGTTGATGACTTGTTCGCGCAAGGTTATGACGCGATTTTCATGGGTACCGGTACCGCGCTGCCACGTACACTGGATATACCGGGGCAGGAACTTTCCGGCATACTTACCGCTACCTACTTCCTGAAAGTAGTTGTTCTGGCTGATTCAGGCAAGCTTGATAAAAAAGAAGTTCTCATTCATGATGACGATGACGTTGTTGTCATCGGTGCCGGCAATGTTGCTATTGATGCTGCCCGCACCGCTATAAGACGTACTACGGGGAATGTTACCGTTCTTTATCATAAAACTGTTGAAGACATGACCTGTCTTCCTTCCGAGTACGAAGCTGCTTTTAAAGAAGGCGTACAATTCAAATTTTTGAAGAAACCGCTTGGCTATCTCAACAAAAAACAAATGCGTGCGCTCACCAATACGCGTGCTAAAGCATCTCCTGCCGACGAAACAGAATTAGCAGGACTGCTGGTACAGAATATTGTCAAAGACCAGGAAGGTAACTTTGTCGAAACAGGCGGTCAGGAAATCATTCCTTGCGACTCTGTCATTCTGGCAGTTGGTCAAAGGCCTGCTGCACGTATTGTTTCCACAACCAAGGGCATACAAGTCGATGATCGCGGTTTTGTCATCACCAAAGAACGTCCTTATGGTATGACAACAAGAGCTGGTGTTTTCAGCAGCGGTGATGTTGTACATGGTCCAAAAACCGTTGTACTGGCAATGAAAGAATCTAAAAAAGTTGCCGCCGGCATTGCCCAATATATTGACGCAAAAAAACTTCTGGCCGAATGTGAAGAATAGTCTTTAAAATTCAAAAATCCTTGTAGATGCAGAATGCATCTACAAGGATTTTTTTATGTGCTATTAATCTTTGCAAAAACTTAACTTTAAATAGTGTCCTGCCAAATTTCCAGCTCTTCACAAAAATCTTCCCAAAGGTCAGGTAAAGTCGTTGTTGCCTCCTCCACCTTTGCACTTTCCCAGCCCTTAAATAGAGCTATTTCACACTGCAGATTTTCCGAACTGTTTACAGCTATTTTGCTGATTATTTCATTGTTGATGAATTCATCATGCAAAAAACCGAGAGTATCCTGCAATTTTTTCAGCTTGCGAAGCATGTTGCCGGTATTTTTATTTATCTCGGGCAACGTCATCATTACATAGCGGAAACGTTTGACCTTGATTCTAATTTTATGCATTTCAAGCATATTGGAAAAATCCGGGTATTTTTTAGTCAAGGTCGCTATGCTCTTACTCCACTCCTCAATTCGGCTCCACAAGAAAGGTTCGAGTTCTTTGTTGGCATAAGAAGGTGCTACCGGCTGTCCTTGCAGCCAAATGCACAAGTCTGCCAATTGATAGGTGATATCTTGTAAAGAAAGTTCCTTCTTAATCCGCTGTGCTTCATTGTTACGAGCCTGCCACAAAAGTGCTGCCAATTTCTCCGGATACATTGCTTTTTGCTGGGCTAAAGGAACCTTGATTTTTTCGATAGCCATCAAGGCAACATCAAGTTCACGCAGATAAGCTAATTGATCGCCTTGCTTGCGCAGGTTGTTTTGCCAAAGCAAAGCATCATCCCTTCGCAAAGCCGGCTTGAAAAAAGTTAAACAGGAACGAAGACGCCTCACTTTGACTCTAAGTTGTCTGAGGATAATCCGTTCTAAAGGCTTGTGCAAGAAGTCAGACCATCCTTGGTTTACGAGGAAAATCTGCCAAAACAAATGGCTGCCAAGTCCAGACTGGAAAGTTCTTTGCTTATACTTATCAGTCAACGCAGGGTTAAAGGAACCTTGGTTTTGTTTCATCCTATCATAGACATCAGGCTCAACCAATACCATGGGAATTTCCTTTAATATTGCTTTCAGCAAAACCTTAAGCTGTTCCTTGCTTTTTTCGGTGTACACAAAATAAATATCATTTTGTTGCATGATGCAATCATTACTTATTACCGCGCCTTCCTCCATGCGTACGGAAAGTTTTAAATCAGTCTGCCTGACTTTCAGTTCCTGGCGTTGGAAACGCCGCTTAACAATCTGTTCTTCACCATGCAATATGATTCTTTTTTCTTCTTCCAGTTCTTCTACTGGCTGCGAGATAAAAATTCCTTTGCTATTTATTCTCTTGATCAGGTTATTGTTGTTAAGAGCAGTTACACTCTGCAGACATAACTCTCGCTTCATATGATTTCCTCAATACCCTCTGTCATTTGTCGAATACCTCTGCCGGCATCGGCTTTCCTTCCAAAGCCGCCAGAATATTCCTAGCAGTAAGAAGAGCCATCGCATCTCTTGTTTCCACCGTTGAAGTCCCGATATGGGGAGTGATGGTTACATTAGGCAATGTCAGCAAAGGATGGTCACCCGGCAAAGGTTCAGGATCAACGACATCCAAGGCTGCAGCAGCAATCTTACCTTCTTTCAGAGCTTGATAAAGTGCCATGGTATCGACAACTTTACCACGGGATGTGTTAATAAGTCTTGCAGATGGCTTCATCTGCGCAAATTCATCAGCGCCAATCAAACCTTTGGTTTTCCCTGTTAATGGTACCATTACCATAATAAAATCAGCGGTGGACAAAAGCGTTGCAAAATCGACATATTGAATACCGAGTTCTGCTTCATCAGGCCGTCTATGCGTATTATAATAGACTATCTTCATCTTGCTGGCTTTTGCGCGTGGCACAACTGCACTGCCGATAGCACCCAAGCCAATAATGCCCAGAGTCTTACCAGCCAAGTCAACACCAAAGCCGAGGCCTTTGTGTTCTCCCCAGGCACCGCTTTTCACATGTTCATGTCCGCGGACGATCATTCTGGCGCTGTCCAAAAGCAGACCATAAGCAAGGTCAGCCACTGCGTCAACTAATACGCCCGGCGTATTTCCAACGTGCACACCATGAGCCTGGCAAGCCTTGACATCGATATTGTCATAACCAACTGAAGCCTGTGCCACCACCTTTAGTTTTGGCGCTTTGGCAAGCAGTGCTTCATCAATTTTAATGTTTCCTGCCGAAAAAAGTCCATCTGCCTCTGCCAACAACTCATCAAAAGCGTCCTGAGGCATTTTGCCGGCTTTCTGCCATGGATGCAGAGTTGTCTCCGCATCAAGCAAATCAAAAGCCGGCTGTCTCATTCTGCCGCTAGCAACAACCTTCATTGTTTTCAGCATAATTTTCCCCTCCCCGTCCGGTTAACTTTTTCTCTTAAATCATTTAGCCGGTACTATCTCTAACCAGTAATTATCCGGGTCATTAATAAAATAAATGCCCATGGCTGGATTTTCATAACAAATACAGCCCATTTCTGCATGTTTAGCATGTGCTGCTTCATAATCATCTACTTCAAAAGCCAGGTGAAATTCATTTTCGCCAAGATTATAGGCATCAGTACGATCCCTGAGCCAGGTCAATTCCAGAAGATGACCGGTTTGGCCGTCGCCAAGATAAATGAGGATAAAACTGCCATCGGCAGCCTCCTTGCGGCGTTTTTCCTTCAAGCCCAATGCCTCTTCATAAAACTTCAGGCTTTTATCAAGATCAAGAACGTTAAAATTATTGTGGGCAAATTTGAATTGCATAATTAGTTCCTCCTACTTCAATGTTTGCAATACCATCATGCTGGCCATAACTACGCCAGCCGTAATTTTTCCCAAAGCTGCCAAAAGCTGAGTTTTCATTGCCAGCAGTGCCAGGTTCCAAGCATCGGCTTTGCTGCTATTCTTATTGTATTCTATGGCAAAAGCCATGATGCCAGACCCTGCTGCGCCGCCTATAACTGAACCAAAGAGCGGTAAAATGGCAGTCCCGATAATGACGCCGGCTATTGTACCAATGCCAATAAAGAGAACTGTTGCCCACGACACATCTTTGCGTTTAATACCGAAAAGAGAAATAAAAAACTCCCAAAGCTCTCCTGCGGCAAAAACCAAAAACAAATAAAACAGAAATTCTTCATTGAACCTTACAAAATTATCATAAAAAGCAAAAGCAAGTGCTGTGCCAAGCAGCCAGACGTTCCCCATCATGCTTAAGAACGTCAGGAAAAGGCAAACGCTAACGACAATATATAGGATGATATTGCCAAACCACTGTTCCACTGAGTATTCTCCTTGTTTTTTGACTATTTGTTTTAGATTATACCATATAAGCAGGCTAACTAAAATAAGGTTGCTACTTAAGCATTGCCAGTCCTATTGTTTCAGTGCTAAAATTAAAAGTAATTACAGGAGGTAATATATGAACTTTATTGAACCTTGGCTGCCTTCTCTGGCAATATTTTTGGGATTTATTTTACTCAGAATCATTTTTCGTTCGGTTATTTTTAAATTTCTCAGGATTTTCGCCAGCAAGCTGCCTTTTAACACAAACGAAGACATAGTCGACGCGGCTAATCATCCGCTGCAGTTTCTCATCTTGATACTGGGTCTTTATTTTGCCCTTCTTGCCTCTCCGCTTTCTTATATTGCTTATTTCGCCGTCATCCAGCAGATTGTCCGTTCGTCCATCCTGATAACCGTTTTCTGGACAATGTTCAATCTGGCCACGACTACACATAACCTGCTTGTTACTCTGCTTAGTTCTCTTGGCATTCAGCTGGAAAAATCTCTGGCCAATATTGTATCAGCTTTTTTGAGATTCTTTATCGCCGCCATTGCCTTAGCAATGATCGTCAGCGAATGGGGTTATGACATTAACGGTTTTATCGCCGGTTTATCTTTAGGCGGCTTGGCAATCTCGCTCGCTGCTAAAGATGCTCTAGCTAATGTTTTTGGCAGTATCGTAATTATCATGGATAAGCCTTTCATGGTGGGTGATTGGATTTCCGCCAATGGTGTAGAAGGCACCGTAGAAAAAATCTCTTTGCGCAGTACCAGCATCAGAACCTTCCCGCAGGCGTTGGTTTACGTTCCTAATTCGTTGCTTTCCAACACGCCGATTACCAACTACACGAAACGCGCTAAACGCCGCATTGAGTTCAACCTTGGCGTCGCTTATGCAACTACTCCCGAACAATTGCAGAAATGTGTGCACAGCATTAGGAATTTCTTAACTGATCATGAAGGCCTTTATAATGAAGATATGACCGTAACCTTTGATTCTTTCGGTGCCAGCAGTTTAAATATCTTTGTTATCTGCTATACCAAAACCACCAATTATCTGGAATTCCTCAGATTAAAAGAAGAAATCAATTTCGCTTTGTTGAATATCCTGAGTGAATACGGAGTTTCAACCGCCTTCCCAAGTACCAGCGTTTATTTTGAAACGCCGCTTACAACAACAAATGTTTCCTTGCCAAAGGAAAGTTAATTCCCAAAATATTAAACCGGAACAGGTAACCTGTTCCGGTTTTTTTATTCGCCAAGAATTTTTACAAAATGATAGCCTAATTTTACGCCATAAAAAACAACTACCGTGCCACAAACAATATTTATTTTGCGCAGAGTCGCATTAGTAATTTTCGCACTGAAGAGCAGAATAATAGTCGATATCGCCAAAAACCACAGTGATGAAGCTGCTGCTACCCCCAGGATAAACGACGTATCCTGCCCCGGCGGCAAAGATGCTTTAAAGGCGCCAAGCATCACTGCCCCATCTATCAGGGCCTGCGGATTAAACCAGGTTACAAGGCAGGCAGTAGCTATGACTTTCGGCAGCGGTACATCAACATTTTCATCAAGTGACATACTTCCTTGTGCCCGCAGAAGTCCAATCCCTATCCAGGTTACAAGCAAACTGCCAAGAAATAATATTGCTAGTTCAGCTGCCTTTGAGCTTTCGATAAGTGCGCCCATGCCGAAGAAACAAGCGACTGCAAGGCTTATATCAAACAGAATGACTATCAAAGCCGTCAGATAAACTTTCAGGCGAGGTTGTGTAAGCGCTGTATTGATTACAAATAAATTTTGAAGACCTATAGGTGCGACAGAAACCAGTCCTATCGTTAAACCCTGCCAAAAATATATCATATTCTTTCCCCTTTATACCAACCAAATTTATTCAGTAACTCAATTATAATCGACGTATTCATTGTTGTAACCAACCAAGCATTGACTTTTTAGCCAACCAAATGTATTGTTATCTTACAATGAGGTGGTTGGATTATGGGAAAACTAGCAGACAACAATACGGATAAATTAGTCAGCATTAACTGGCAGCCCAATCCTGAAGCGAGAAAAGCCTTGCATCAGCAGATTGTTGATTATATCAGCGCCAAAGTAGCAAACGGCGACTGGGCGGTTGGCAACAAATTACCGCCGCAGCGAGAACTGGCGAAAATTTTCGGTGTCAACAGAAGTACGATCATTAGCGCCATGGAAACTTTGAAATCATATGGTATCATTGATGCCGATTACGGCGGAGGCACCAGAATTGCCTGCAACACCTGGTCGCTATTAATGTCTTCGCCGCCAGACTGGAACAAATATATTGCTTCCGGTCCTTTCAAACCAAATCTGCCTACCATCCAATTAATTAACAAACTCGAGTTTGATAAAAAATTTATTCGTCTGGGTACAGGTGAATTATCACCACAGTTATTTCCGCAAGATATGTTGGCAGATATATTCAAAGCCTTACCAGCAAAAATTTCATCTTTAAACTATTTAGAAGCCAGGGGCTTGGCCGAACTGCGAGAAAGCCTCGTGCAAAGGTTAGCTCAAAAAGGTATAAAAGCAAAGCCCGGAAATATTCTCATAACCTCAGGTTCCTTACAAGCTCTGCAACTTATTTCTGTCGGTATGCTGAGACCTGGCACACAAGTTTATACGGAAGCACCTACTTATTTGAAGTCACTGCAGGTCTTCCAGTCTGCCGGCATCAGTTTTACCGGCGTCGCGATGGATAAAAGCGGAATCGTTACCTGGAAGATTGGCAAAGTCCCTAACGGATCACTTCTCTATACCATACCTACTTACCAGAACCCAACCACGGTAGTCATGACTGCGGAAAGAAGAAAAGAAGTATTTGATTTCTGCAGCAAGCATCGTCTGCCAATTCTGGAGGATGACGCTTACGGAGAACTGTATTTTGAAGGAGATGTCCCACCCCTGCCGATTAAAGCTCTGGATGATAGTGGTGTCGTACTCTACACCGGTACTATTTCCAAAACACTGGCCCCCGGCTTTCGTGTCGGCTGGCTGGTGGGACCGGAATCAGTAGTTAACAGGCTGGCTGATGTCAAAATGCAGATGGACTACGGTGCAAGCTCACTATCGCAGTGGGCGCTGACAGAAATATTCAACAGCGGCGCCTATGACGAATACTTAGGCAAGCTCCGCCTCCAGCTAAAAGAACGCCGCGGTATTGCCCTGGAAGCATTAGAGAAGAATTTCAGTGACATTGCCGCCTGGGACACACCCACCGGCGGTCTTTATATCTGGTTGCGCGTCAACAGTAAAATTTCCAGTGATAAACTTTTTCAGGAAGCACTCAACAAAAACATCCTGCTGAATCCTGGCAGCGTTTACGATTACAAAGAGAACAAAAACATCCGCCTATCCTTTGCCTATGCTAATAAGGAAGATTTAGCCAAGGGTATTGCCACTCTTGGTGATATCATAAAAAAATACGGTAAATAAAACATGCGCAGAAATACTCAAGGGCAGAATCCATTTTGATTCTGCCCTTATTCATAATCAATATTAAATTTTACCAATGGTACTTCTCGCCGCGGCTGATTTTAAAAGCCCTATATATTTGTTCAATCAGCAGCAAACGAATCATCTGGTGCGTAAAAGTCATTCGTGAAAACGAAATCGTTTCATCAGCTCGTTTGCGAAGAGCATCCGTATAGCCGAAGGCGCCGCCGATAACGAAGGTTATGTGGCTGTTGCCGCCAAGTGCCAACTTATCGAATTTAGCTGCCAATTCTTCTGAGCTGATCAACGAGCCTTTGACATCAAGAACAATAACATAAGAGTTCTGTGGAATGACTGCTAACAGCCTCTCTGTTTCTTTAGCAAGCACTTGCTCCTTTTCAGCTGGGGAAGGATCTTCCGGCATTCTTTCTTCATTAATGGCGATTGTCTCCAGCTTGCAGAAAGGTGTAAGCCGTTTGGTGAATTCTTCAATACCGGCAGTCAGATATTTTTCTTTGATTTTGCCTACACAGGCTAGCGTAATTTTCATCTTTTATTCCTAGGCCGGCATTTCTTCCAGCGTAACATCGACGGTCATTTCATTACCGCCGCGCAGGATAGTCAAAGTAACTGTTGCACCGATTCCCTTAGCCGCAATCTTATCCCTTAGATCACTGACGCTGCTAATCTTATCACCATCAAATTGAGTAATGATGTCATTCGTTCTAAGACCTGCTTTCCAAGCAGGTCCACCACCGGCAACTTTGATGATATAGATGCCGCCTTGCAGCTCTACATCAATGCCATAACGTTCGGCAATATCTTTATCAACCAGACTTACGCCCAAGTATGGTCTGGAAACACGGCCTTGTTTTTCCAGGTCGGCGATAATAGGCTTAGCCGCATTGATTGGGATGGCAAAACCGATGCCTTCTACACCGGATACGGCAATCTTGGCACTGTTGATCCCAATGACTTCGCCGTCAGCGTTAACCAACGCACCGCCGGAATTACCCGGATTGATGGCAGCATCAGTCTGAATCAGTCTGAATTTACGTTCACCAAGGTCGATGGAACGATTCAAAGCGCTTATTACGCCAGCAGTAACGCTGCCGCGAAATTCCAGTCCAAGCGGATTGCCGATAGCGATTGCCGGCTCGCCAACCATGATTTGGTCGGAATCGCCGAAAGTAGCTACAGTAAGGTCGTCAGCATCAATTTTAACAACCGCTAAATCTGTAGCAGCATCAACGCCAAGAACCTGTCCTGGTACAGAACGGCCGTCAGACAAGCTGACAACTATTTCCTGTGCACCTTCTACAACATGATTATTGGTAACAATAAGTCCTTTTTTATCATAAATAACACCGGAACCGGTGCCAAGCTCAGCAAGCTGAACCCTATTGAAAATATCTCTCACCAGCGCTTTGTTCGTAATACCAACGACAGCCGGGCCTACTTTTTTTGCGGCCTTCACAATCGGTGTGTTTCTTGCTTCACTTGGTTCAGCTGCTACTGCTTTGCCTGCAATCTGCTGACCGGGCATATTTTTGGCAAACTGATCATTTTTTGCTAAAGAGCAACCACCTACAACAAGCATTACTCCCAAAAAAATACCAAACAAAACTGAAGCAGTTTTACTGAAAATACCTTTATTCATAGATATCACTCCTTAAATCAATAATCAATTATGTACCAGGTCGCCCTGCGAAGTCACATATATTCGTGGCAGCACAGAACAACCAGAGTCATTCAAAATTCTTTCGACAGTAGAAAGTGCCAGTTCAGGTTTATTGTTCTCCTGGCTGATATGGGCCAAAAAAACTTCCTGTGGCATTTTCTCCATATTGGCTAAGAACCAGCCTGCAGCCGTATTTGACAGATGCCCGCGTGTACCAAGAATACGCTCTTTCAGAATTCGAGGATAGGGACCTGTTTTCAGCATTTCTTCATCATGATTAGCTTCCAGGATCAACACATCACTGTTAAGGGAAGCTAATTTTATTTCTTCATTAACAAAGCCGCTATCTGTCAAATAAGTGCATTTCTCCTCTTTAAAAAGAAAAGAATAACCGACAGGACTCGCTGCATCATGAGAAATGGCAAAAGAAGAAACCGTCATACCGCCGAAGGAAAGCTGCCCGGGCAGTAGTCTGTGGCAGGAACGTTCTATCTCATTACGCAGTTCCATCGCTTGCCAGGTTTTCTCATTGGCAAATATCGGCAATTTGTATTTTCTGCTTAAAACCGGCAGGCCACTTACGTGATCGGTATGTTCATGCGTTATCAACACGCCTGACAAGTCAAGCGGATGCAGGCCGCATTCTTTCAAACCATTGGTAATTCGACGGCAGCTAATGCCCGCATCAACGAGAAATGCGGTATCGCCTGCCTTAATAATAGTAGAATTGCCCTTACTGCCGCTGGCAATTACTGCAACTTCGAATTCTTTACTCATATATCCTCCGCTACAATAAGATTTCCTACACTTGTGCCTATACGCGTGGCACCGGCTTCTATCATTGCCTTTGCTGTCGACGCATCACGAATGCCGCCGGCTGCTTTGATCCCCAAACCTGAACCAGCGATCTCTTCTTTAATTAACAGCACATCACTAACGGTTGCTCCACTCTTCGCAAAACCAGTACTTGTTTTTACGAATTTTGCGCCACCGGCAATTACCACTTGGCAGACTTTGCGTTTTTCATCGTCAGTTAAAAGTGCCGTTTCTATGATAACCTTGACTGGACACGGCTGTGCTGCCTCAACAACCATTTTAATCTCGTTTTCTACTGCCAGATAGTCACCTGTTTTGAAAGCTGATATATTCATAACCATATCAACTTCATCGGCATGGTTTTCTGCTGCCATTTTTGCTTCCAACACCTTGACTTCCGGATAAGTTGCTCCTAACGGGAAGCCAATAACTGTTATGACCTTTACACCAGTTCCAGTCAATAAATGACGTGCCAAAGCGACATAACAAGGGTTGATACAGACGCCTCCGAGCTGATATTTTTTTGCATCCTCGCATAGATTTATTATATCTGCAACCGTTGCATCCGGCTTCAGGAGGGTGTGTTCCAGGTACTGGGCAAGTTCTGTCATTAAGGTTCCCCCTTATAATATACAATTACTACTTGCCTTATATTATAGCAAATCCAACAAAGTAAATTGTGAAAAAAAGCAAAAAAGCCAGCTTTTCAGCTGGCTGACCTTCTTTAAGCCTTATTTTTTACAAGCTGGGCAAACACCATAGAAATAGAATTTTTGTCCTTGTACTTCATAGCCGGTATCGGCCTTCACTTCAGCATCTAACGCAGCAACTGACAACGGTCCTATGTCATCGACACGCCCGCAGACACTGCACTGGATATGTGAATGTTCACTAACATCAGCGTCATACCTTGAACTGCCTTCGCCTGTATTCAAAACAGTAATCAAACCTAATTCGTTTAAAATTTCCACAGTCTTGTAAACTGTGGCAAAACTCATAGATGGATATTTTGGTCTCAATTCATTGTATAGAAGTTCTGCATTGGGATGGGCTTTTGTATTGGCCAACGCTTCATAAACAGCTAAACGCTGTGGTGTAACCTTGAACCCGCTATTTCTTAAAACACCTGCCAGACTTTGACTTGTAAGCATATATTTCCCTCCCTTAACAGTAAATTTTTCTGTTTTATCAATTAATAACTATTATTATATTGATAAGATACGAACTTAATTATATTTTCAGAATTATTATTTGTCAAGAATTTAAATAAAGGATTTTGCAATGATTCAATCTTTTTGTTTATCCGGCAAGGGGTAAAGAGTTCCTCTGGCTGCTTCCACACGCGACAATTCGCCTGCAAGCAGTCGGTCGCTGATGTGCAGCAAGCCCGTCACTTCTTTATCCCATGACTACTTTGTATTTCGAGATCATTCCTTTTTCGGGTACTAACGTTTTGCTTTTCGAAACATTTTCATTTGTACGTAACAGAAGTCAAATAAAGGATTTTGCAACATGTGTAACGAATTAACACTTTCACACTGTTTAGAA
>CAYRVN010000038.1:10034-12477 GCA_964427675.1 uncultured Acidaminococcales bacterium | reverse complement strand
TATCAGGACGAGTGCTCCCTGTTGGCGGTATTAAGGAAAAAATGTTGGCTGCGAACAGATATGGCGTGAAAACTATTATTTTACCGAAACTGAACATCCAGGATTTGGAAGAACTTCCGAAAAATGTGCGCAACGCAATTACTTTTATTCCTGTTGACCACATGGACGAAGTATTAAAACTAGCACTGGAGGATTAAGATGGCAATAAATCAATGGGATCTGATCAAGGCTAAATATACTGCATCCGCAGTACGCCCTGATCAGTATCCTGCACCCTATTTAGACGAAGTAGCTTTTATCGGCAGATCAAATGTCGGCAAGTCTTCATTAATCAACTCTCTTACACGCAGGAACGGGCTGGCAAGAGTCAGCGGTTCCCCCGGTAAGACGCAAACTATCAATTTTTATGAACTTGAAGGCAAAAGAATCTACGAGGGAATAGATCAACGCAAGAATTTTTATCTAGTCGATTTGCCTGGTTATGGTTTTGCCAGAACTTCAAAAGAAAATAAGGATCAGTGGTCAGGCTTTATCCGCAAGTATTTATCAGGTTCGGAACATTTACGTCTGGTTTGTCAATTGATTGACATCAGGCATAAACCACTTGATAGTGATATTGAGTGCTATCATTGGCTGATGGATTGCGGAGTACCTGTACAGCTTATTCTGACCAAGTCAGATAAAGTTTCAAAAAACGTGGCAGCTTCGCAAAAGGCACTATTTAAGCGTGAGCTTGGCCTGGATGATGAACGTATAATGACTTACACGTCCAGCCAACATACAACAAGAGGAGAACTGATAGCCAGAATAATGGATTACCTGCAGCCGTCTGACGGAGAGGGGCATGAAGAAGAACGGAAATGATTTTTCAAGTAATACTTTTTGTTTTAGCAGCACTAGTTGGTTGGATCTTTGATTTTGCCGGTATGCCCATCCCATGGCTTTTGGGCGGTTTAGCCGTAGCCCTTGTTGCTAAGACCCAATTTGCGGAGAAGGCGGCTTGGCCGAGAGTTTATCGCAGTGCCGGGCTGGTGGTCGTCGGCTATAGCATTGGACGATACCTTACCGTTTCGGCTCTGCATGATATGCCGGAGCAGCTTGCCGGTATGGTAGGTGCTACGGTTTCCGCTGTTGTGGTGGCGTTAGTGATTGCGTGGTGGACAGCGAAAAAAGAGAATCTTGATTTGCAAAGCTGTGTTATGGGAATCATGCCCGGCGGTTTTACGCAGATGGCGATAATGTGCGATGAGGATGACAGGGCAGATAAGAACATAGTCATTCTCATGCAGAGTTTGCGCTTGATGTCTGTCATTGTTGCAGTACCTTTTTTAGTTATGCATTTTTTGGGGGCAAAACTCGAAGAAACTGCTGCTTCTTTAGCCGTTAGCGATGGAATATCTTATTGGTATATACTGCCGGTGGCAGCTATCAGCGGCATTATAGCCGACAAAATCAAGATTTCAACGCCGTATCTGATGGCGCCAATAATAATTGCAATGGCCGCCTCTTTGCAGTTTGGGACCCTGAATACAATTGATCCGCTGCTGATGATGGCAGCACAGATAAGTATCGGACTTAACATGGGCATGGGTTTAGACCCGAAGGAGCTGCGTGAACTTAAGCGCATTTTACCTTATACCTTTGCGGGAATTGTTGTGATGCTGGTAGTGAGCATTGTCGTTGCTTTTGTTTTATCGGTGCATTATGGTTACAGTCTGGTGACTGCCTTTTTGGCAATGGCGCCAGGAGGTCTGGGTGAAATGTGTCTGGTTGGTTTGAGTTTGCATGAAAATGTTTCAGTCATTCTCATCTATCAGTTGTTCCGTTTCTTGTTTTTAAATATCGCCGTGCCATTAGGTCTTAACTTATATTTTGGGAAAAAAGATGAAAAAGCATTAGGATAACAGAGCTAATAATATCTTTGTCCTAACTTGACGTAGATTTTCTTAGGGGTTATAATTAACACATAATTTAATATTGCATATAGGTGCTCTTTGGAGCTTAATTAGGAAGTCGGTTAAAATCCGACGCGGTCCCGCCACTGTATTGGTAAGCAGAGTTTATATCATTGCTGTTTAACCAGAGCCAGAACAACTGCCTGTATGGGAATCACTGCTAGTACCTGCGAGAGACAGGGATGGGATGCCGAAAGTTTTCACCAGTAGCTGGAGAAAACACGAATAGCCTATTAAACCGTCTTTCGCTTGAAAGACGGTTTTTTTATCTGCCATTCTCAAATTTTCTTTTTCCTCCTTTTGGGTGTTTGAGAGTCACCCACTTTATGCTTATGGCAAATGACTAAAAACTAAATTAGCAGCAAAAAATAAGAGCAGTCTGGACAACTGCTCTTATTTTTTGCATTATATATGAAGATTCTTGATAATTTTATGTAATGAAAACAATAGTATGCGAAAAACAAATAAACTTTACATACACATATAGC
>CAYRVN010000038.1:3862-9934 GCA_964427675.1 uncultured Acidaminococcales bacterium | reverse complement strand
GCTTTGGATGGATTTGAAGTCGGTGCTTGTCATTATCTGGTGAAGCCGGTTAATAAGGATCAAATAGAACAGACTTTTTTACGTAGCAACCTCATTACAAATAGTAAGAAGAAATATTTAACAATCAATAATAATCATGTGAACATTAAAGTTGATTTGAGTCGAATTGTATATATTGAGGTATACGATAAGCAAAGCATCATACATTTGCTCGATGGCAGAACGATAAAAACTTATCAGACACTCTCGGAATTAGAAAAGGAAATAACCAGCAGTGATTTTTTACGGTCACATCGGAGCTATTTGGTCAATATGGCCTATATACACTTAGCGCAGGCAACTGAATTTGTTTTGACTACAAACGAAAGGGTGCCAATAAGGCAGGCTGGCCGCAAAGAAATCAAAGAAATCTATATGGAATATCTATTCTCTTCCGTGAGGGGGGGTTAGTAATGACAGCAGATAATATATATCCGATAATTTATATAATACTAGCGACAGCACCATTCAGTTTTCTGCAATACTATCCTTTCTTAAATAGCCTTCGTGTTCCTAAAACCGTTATTGCGTTAGTTTATAGCGCATTGTTGCTAAGTGAAATAATGTTATTTTATCATTATAATTTTATGATTGTGCCTAATATCCTCATGCTCTTTTATTTCTTTAATATTATTCTTTCGCTTGTTGTGGTTCATAGCAGTATATATAAACAGCTTTTTGTAACCTTTGTGATTGTGATTTATCAGTTACTGCTGGTTGGCGTTTCTATTGCCTGTGAAAGATGGACACAACCTGAAAGTGGTTTGCCGCCATACCTAATTGGCAATCTTTTGCTTATTTTGCAATTTGCTCTGAGCTATCAAATATTTTTTAAATTTATTTACGAGAAGATAAGCTCTTTTGTCAAATATGAAGATGATACCGTATGGCGTTGGATATGGCTGGTGCCAGCATGCATCCTGGCAATGATTCTCGCAACAAAACAGTTTACTTTAGGAGCAGAGATTAATCTTTATCGCATTTTAGTGCGTATCTTTGCTGGCACAGGAGCTTTGGCATGTTGCTTGATTCTCGTTGATTCTATCGAAGCAATTCGTGAAAAAGAGCGTCTGAAGAATAATTTGAAATTAACGGAAAAATTACAGATGGTGCAGGCCCATCATTATGAATGCTTATATGAAAACATGGCTGCGACCAGAAGAATGAGGCATGACTTAAGACATCAATTTGTTGTTTTGCAAAGCTATCTGGAAAATGGGCGGGCCAAGGAAGCTTTGGCACATTTGTATAAATATCAGGGTGATTTGGGCAAACAAGAGAGAATGCCATTATGCGCAGTACCAGTTCTCGATGCTCTCTTAAAAAATTGGCAGGAAACAGCGGCCGATTATGGCATTAAAACAGACATGATGCTGGAGCTGCCTTCTAAGCTGCCTGTAGATGATTTTGACCTATGTATAATGCTTGGCAATTTGTTGGAAAATGTCAGTGAGGCTTGTAAGTCGGTTCAGCAGGATGAGAGGCAGGCAACACTCAAAATGCGAGTGATTGGCAATATACTGGTTTTGACATTGGATAATACCTTTGATGGTAAATGCGTTTATAGTGGGAATCGACTCCTCTCCAGTAAGCGTGACTATCGCGAACCTGGAATAGGGCTGGCCAGCGTGGCAGATATTGCCAATAAATATCATGGAGAACTACAAGTCAAACATAATGAAAATATTTTCAGTGTTTCAGTTTTATTGAACGGAGCTGTTGTCTGAAGAGATTTTCGACCAACACTTGACAGCAGGTTATAGCATTGTTATTATTGAGTGAGTATAAATTCATATAAGATAAGCTATGAGCGGAAGTAGTAAAAGTACGGGTTCAGCAGAGAGGAAATGCGAGGCTGAGACATATCCGAACAAGCGGCTTTGAAGTCGTCCGTGAGCTGACAGGTTGAATAGAGTAGGTCTGTCCGTTTCTGTGCGTTAAACAGGTTGAGCAGTCCGGATTTTTTCCGGGAATATGGGTGGTACCGCGGAAACTATTTTTTCGTCCTATGTCTTTGACATAGGACTTTTATTATTTTAAGGAGGATTTGAAATGTCAGAAGAACATAACATACCGAAGGTTTATGACCCTGCCAGCGTAGAAAAAAAATGGTATGAATACTGGGAGAAAAACGGTTATTTTCATGCTGAAGTTGAAAAAGATAAGGAAGCTTTCAGCATTGTTATTCCACCGCCAAACATTACCGGGCAGCTGCATATGGGCCATGCCTTAGATAATACGCTGCAGGATATTTTGATTCGTTGGCACAGAATGCTGGGCCACAATACCTTATGGATGCCTGGCTATGACCACGCCGGTCTTGCCACCCAGATCAAAGTAGAAGAAGTACTGAAAAAAGAAGAAGGCAAAACACGCTATGATTTAGGCCGCGAAGAATTTTTGAAACGCGTCTGGGCGTGGAAAGAACAATACGGCGACCATATCATCAACCAATTGAAATGCCTCGGCGTTTCCTGCGATTGGGAGCGCAAGCGCTTTACTATGGATGAAGGCTGTTCGGAAGCAGTACGTGAAGTATTTGTTTCTCTTTATGAGAAAGGACTTATTTACCAGGGCAGTAGGATTACCAACTGGTGTGTAAACTGTAATACTGCCTTGTCTGATATCGAAGTCGAACACGAGGATGAAGCAGGCCATTTATGGCATATCCGTTACCCTGTCGTGGAAGAAGAAGGCACCTATTTAACTATCGCCACGACCAGACCGGAAACAATGCTCGGCGATACTGCCGTAGCAGTTAATCCTGAAGATAAACGTTATGGACACCTTGTCGGCAAAACATTGCGCTTGCCTTTAACTGATAGGATTATTCCTATCATCGCTGATTCTTACGTAGACCTCGAATTTGGAACCGGTGCCGTTAAAATTACGCCTGCTCACGATCCTAATGACTTTGAAATGGGCATGCGCCATAACCTGGAAAGCATCGTAGTAATCGGCATGGACGGTCATATGACAGATGAAGCCGGTAAATATGCAGGACAAGAACGCTATGAATGCCGCAAGAATCTGGTACGTGAACTCGAAGAAAACGGCTTCTTAGTAAAAGTCGAGGAACACAATCATGCGGTAGGCCACTGCCAACGTTGCCGTACTGTTGTGGAACCGCTGGTTTCCAAACAATGGTTTGTTAAGATGGCACCTCTTGTTCAAGCTGCTGTTGACTGCGTGGAAGACGGACGCACGCAGTTTGTACCGGAACGTTTCACTAAAACCTATACCGGCTGGATGGATAATATCCGCGATTGGTGTATTTCCCGCCAAATCTGGTGGGGACATAGAATACCGGTCTGGTATTGTGATGACTGCGGTGAAGTGATAGCTTCCCGTACAGATATTACTGTCTGCCCTAAATGTGGCGGCAAAGTTCATCAGGATGAGGATGCACTTGATACTTGGTTCAGCTCCGCTTTATGGCCATTTTCAACCATGGGCTGGCCTAAGAAAACTGACCTTTTGGAACAATTCTATCCAACAAGCGTGCTTGTTACCGGTTATGATATCATTTTCTTCTGGGTCGCTCGTATGTTGATCATGGGCATGGAATTCATGAAGGAGATTCCTTTTGAGAAGGTCTTCATTCATGGCCTGGTTCGCGACAGCCAGGGAAGAAAAATGAGTAAATCTCTTGGCAACGGTATCGATCCATTGGAAGTAATCGATAAATACGGCGCGGATACCTTGCGCTTCATGCTGATTACCGGCAATACACCTGGTAACGATATGCGTTTCTATTGGGAACGTGTGGACGCCACCCGTAACTTTGCCAATAAAATCTGGAACGCTTCCCGTTTTGCACTGATGAATATGGAAGGCTATGATCCGCAAGCTAAATTGGCTCCTTATACTTTAGCCGACAAATGGATTTTGTCACGCCTGGCTCATACTGAAAAAGAAGTTACCGACTTGCTCGGCCGTTTCGAACTCGGTGAAGCCGGCCGGCTCGTTTATGAATTCATCTGGGGCGAATTCTGCGATTGGTATATCGAACTTGCCAAACCACGTCTTTACAACAAAGAAAATGCAGAAGAAAGAGCCAAAGCTCAGCATGTAATCTGTGAAGTTCTCAGCTCCTCCATGAAGCTGCTGCACCCTTATATGCCATTTATCACCGAAGAAATCTGGCAATGTCTGCCGCATGAAGGCGATAGCATCATGGTGGCCGCTTGGCCTAAGAGTGACGAGAACTTGTTTGATGCTGAAGCTGAAGCTGCTATGAATGCCATTATGGAAGCTATCAAAGCTATTCGTAATATGCGTGCAGAAGTAAATGTTGCGCCAGGCAAAAAAGTTCCGGCAATTTTGCTTGTTGCCGACGAATTGCAGCAAGTAGTGGCTGCTAACCAGTCCTATATAAAACTGATGGCAAGTGTTGACGAATTAAGCATATTGCCGGCTGGCGGCGACAAACCGGAAAATGCCATGGCTGCTGTGACTAAGGGAATTGAAGTCTATCTGCCGCTGAAGGGCTTGATAGATGTTGAAAAAGAAACACAGCGCCTTAACAAAGAGCTTGATGGTATGACCAAGGAAATCAGTCGTATTGAGGGCAAATTAAATAATGCAGGCTTCCTGGCGAAAGCGCCTGCGGAAGTCGTTGAAAAGGAAAAGGCAAAGGCTCAGGAAATTGCTGGTAAGATGCAAGCTATCCAAGAGCGTCTGGCTTATTTGAAAAATCTGGAATAAAAAGCAATTGGCGCGTTAATTCGCGCCAATTTTGCTAATTACGGAGGAAAAACAATGAATTACACGGAAACCTTAGCCTATCTGGACAGCCTCGGCAAATTTGGCATTCACTTAGGCATGGAGAGGATAGAAGCACTACTAAATGAACTGGGCAATCCTGAACAAAAAGTCAGGACAATTCATGTCACCGGCACTAATGGCAAAGGCTCTGTAACTAGTATGATTACCAATATCTTATTGGTGAGCGGCTTGAAAGTCGGCAAATTTACTTCTCCCCACCTAGTCAGATATAACGAACGGATTGAAGTGGACGGGAAAGAGATAAGTGATGAAGATTTTGCTCTGGTAGTTACTGCTGTCAGGCGCGCTGTAGAAAGCGTTATGGCAAAAGGAACTGACCAGCCCACACAGTTTGAAGTATTGACGGCAGCAGCTTTTCTGCATTTTGCCCTGCAAAAGCTGGATTACGCGGTGATTGAAGTTGGTCTTGGCGGACTTTGGGATTCTACGAATGTTATTACGCCGGTGGTTTCTGTAATTACTAATGTCAGCCTTGACCATACTGATCGCTGCGGCAAAACCGTGGAAGAAATTGCGATGCAGAAAGCCGGTATCATTAAAGACGGCGTGCCGGTAGTTACGGCGGCAGAAGGAGAGGCTTTAGGCCCGATTCAGGCCATGTCCCTCTTCAAACAAGCACCGCTGTATATCTATGGGAAAGCTTTCACCGGGCAGGAAGTGTCGAGCAGCATGGACGGCCAGACCTTTACGCTCAGTGCCGGTGATTATCATTCCAACTACGAGGTTAAACTGCCCGGAGCTCACCAGATTTTGAATACGGCAGTTGCTGTTGTAGCTGCCAAGCTTGCCTCCAAACAAGACAGCCGTATTAACGAGCTGGCCCTGCATCAAGGTGTTGCTGTGACTAAATGGCCGGGACGCCTGGAGAGAATAAGCCAGAAGCCTGACGTTATTTTGGACGGTGCACATAATCCGGCAGGCGCGTCTGTTCTGCGTGCAGCTTTGGACAAATACTATAGCGGCAAGAAAATCTGCTTCATTTTCGGCATGATGGGTGACAAGGACATCAGCAAGGTAATCACGACATTATTCCGCAAAGAGGATACGGTCTATACTGTCAGAGCTGACGAAGGAGCAAGAGCAGCTGAGCCGGAAGCTTTGGCTGAGCAAATCGGGCCACAGGCCAAAGTTATGCATGATTTGATTACGGCCTACAAAACTGCTTTGGCAGAAGTGGGCGAGGACGGACTTGTCTGCGTCTGCGGCTCACTCTATCTGGTAGGAACCTTTAAGAAGATGCTGCTG
>CAYRVN010000038.1:0-3762 GCA_964427675.1 uncultured Acidaminococcales bacterium | reverse complement strand
GTAGGAGAAATAAATGAAAAAACCGCTTTTTCGCTGGCAACAATTAAATCTGCAGCAAGTAGTTTTCCGACTGCTTGTTCTATTGGTTTTCGTGTTGCCTCTATCCATACCGCTGAGCAGCTGCCTTTTCAGTGTTACCATGATTTGTGCACTGATTGACCAGTATCAGAGCAGAAACCAAATTGCCACAGAAATTTTGCCTAAAAAGCTTAAATATGCACTTTATGCCTTGATGGCAATCAGCTTAGTCTCACTGGCTTTTTCTGGCAACATTTTTGCAAGCGCTTTCAATTATGCCTATGTTGTCAGCCAGCATATAGGCTGCTTTTGGCTGGTATTGCATTATGCTTCCAAAAAAAGAGAACCGCTTGTTGTGCTGAAGTCTTTTCTTCTATCAGCTTTTATCGTTGCGACCTACGGCATATTCCAGTATATTGCCGGAACCGCTGTGCTGAATACCGAATGGGTAGATGTTTCCCAATTCCCGGAACTCAAGGAAAGAGTTTATTCCACCTTGCAAAATCCTAATATTTTAGGCACTTTTCTGGTTGTGACGTTAGGCTACTGCGTAGGAGTCTTTTCAGCATTGCCCGGTGGCAAACGGCGTATAGCCCTCATAACACTGTTTTTGACGAGCTTTGCTTGTCTCTTGCTGACTTTTTCCCGGGGCAACTGGGTCAGTATGTTTATTGTTTTGTTTACTTTTGCTGTCTTTTTCTACAGGAAAGCCGTGCTGCCTTTTGTGGGCGGCGGCGCTCTGGTAGCTTACTTTGCCTGGGATTTGTTGTCTAATCGTCTTATGTCAATTTTTCAGACGGAAGATACTTCTGTTGCTTTGCGATTTTCCTATATTGAAAGCACGCTGGCGATGATTGAGGATACACCGTGGGGAGTCGGTTGGTACGGTTATATGTACGCTTTTCCTGATTACGATTTTTATCTGCAGAATCCGGATGTGCCGATGTACCACTGCCACAATTTGTTTTTAAATATTACCGCTGAGCTCGGAATACAAGGCTTAGTGGCATTTCTGTTCGTAGTATGTTTACTGTTAAGAGAGGCATGGTTCTTAGCTCATGCTGATGTTGAACCTTGGCGAAAAGGCATTGGCAGAGGCTATCTCATGTCAATAATAGGGATTGCTGTCAGTGGATTAACGGATCATACTCTTTTTAACATTCAGCTGGGTATGTTGTTCTGGCTGCTGAATTCTCTTTTGGCAGTATGTGCCTTTAATGCCAGGCAAAGGGTCGGGAAACCTTAAGGTTTCCCGATATTTTGCTTTACAGGGTCTGTTTGGCAAGGTACAATTACTATGTATGGGACTGAGTTCTCGATGAATGCTGCAACACTTAACAACCTTTTCTGGCCGAATAGTGGCAAAACTTGATAAAAACAGGAATTGATGCTATTCGACTGAAAAAGGTTGGATGACAGGTCGAAAAGCGGGAGGTAGTACTCGTGATAAACTTAAACCAAGTCTGCAGTAAGCTTAATGCAAAAATATTACTAGGTGAAGATCAGATGGATCGTGAGGTTATTTCAGCCTGTGGAGCTGACCTGATGAGTGATGTTTTGACTTTTACCAAGCGCAAAACATTACTTTTAACAGGACTGACCAACATTCAGGTTGTCAGGACGGCGGAGCTTAGCGACCTTTGTGCGATAGTCTTCGTACGCGGAAAATTGCCTGGCAAAGAAATTATTGAGGCAGCAAAGGCTAATGATATTCCCTTGCTGGTAACTGGTTATACTTTGTTTGAAGCCTGTGGCCGCTTATATGAGATGGGTATAATAGGCTGCCCGCATAAGGTATTTGCCGATGAGTGATACAAAGAAAATGCAAGTAACCTATGAAGTAGCATCCGGTGATTTCGAACGTGCCGGAGAAGCTTCAAGCAGCATAAAAAGATTATTGCAAAGACTTGGCATATCAGCTGAAGTAATAAGACGGATTGCAATCGGCACCTATGAGGCGGAAATGAATGTTATCATTCATGCTGGCGGAGGAGTTGTCATGGCTGAAATTTCTCCTGATAGCACAGTTATTACAGTGACAGATAAGGGACCCGGAATTGCAGACATAGAACTCGCTAAACAGGAAGGCTGGTCTACAGCACCGGATTATGTGCGGCAGATGGGTTTTGGCGCAGGTATGGGTTTGCCCAATATGATAAAATGCTCGGATAAGCTTGATATTGTTTCCGTGGTTAATCAAGGAACCCAGATAACGATGGTGTTTAATCACATTGATAAAGAAAGCAAATGAAGTTTTAGGCGGTGATACAGGTGTCGGGAGGTTATTTTCATTCCGTTCGTTTAAAAGGAAGTGCTTGCATAGGTTGCGTCACCTGCGTTAAATACTGCCCAACAGAGGCTATACGTGTACGTAATGGTAAGGCTATCATTCTTGCCGCACGTTGTATTGACTGCGGCGAGTGTATAAGACGCTGTCCTCATCATGCCAAGGTTGCCGTTATGGATAATTTGAGCGAAATGCGGAAGTATCAGTATAATATAATACTGCCTCCGCCGTCTCTTTATGCCCAATTTCCTCCGGAAATTAAAATAGAGGCTATTTGGCAAGGGTTACGTGATTTAGGATTTGATGAAATCTTTGATGTTTCTGCCTCAAGTGAGTATGTAGCTGCGGAAATTGAGTCCTATGTTAAAAACTATCAGGATGGCCCAAGACCGCTGATTTCTTCAGCATGCCCAGCAGTTCTGAGGTTAATCCAGGTAAAGTTTCCTGAACTTATTAAGCAGGTTGTACCTATTTTGTCGCCTGCTGAGGCAGCGGCCATTTATTTGAAAGAAGAAATACTTAAACGTGGTGAGTATTCTCCTGAACAGGTAGGAATATGGTTTGTAGCGCCTTGCCCTGCTAAAGGCAGCAATATAAGGCAGGCAGTGGATGTGAATAGTACTGCAATCACAGGTGCCTTCAGCATTGCCAAAATATACGGGGAGCTTTGTCGCGTTTTAAAAGAAGAAGTAGATTTGACTGATTGGCAAGAACGCATTACAACAGGTTCTTCCTACGGCATGGGCTGGGGCTATGCCGGCGGCGAAGCAAAAGCAGCGGGTATTGACAATGTTCTCGTAGTACATGGCGTTGATGAAGCTTATGAAGTTTTAGAACAAATATCAATGAACAAAATGCATGACGTTGATTATGTTGAGTGCTCAGCTTGTTATGGCGGCTGTATTGGCGGTCCCTTGACAGCTGTAAATAAGTTTGTTGCGGAAAAGAATCTTAAACAACGTGTGCGGACTATGCGCCAGAATGAGCCGGCATCACGTAAAGAAACTTTAGAGGCAAGTATGCATTGTGAAAATTTCCCCGTATCCAGCCAGTCCGTCAAGCAGTTGGTACCAAGACCAATGATGCAGCTTGACGAAGATATAGTTGTTGCGATGAAAAAATTTGAGAAAATGGAGGAAGTTCTGAGCTCACTGCCGGGTCTGGACTGTGGGGCTTGTGGTGCACCGACCTGTCAATGTCTGGCGGAGGACATTGTGCAAGGCAAGGCACATGAAACAGACTGCATCTTCAAACTGCGTGCCAGTGTCAAAAAGTTAGCACAAGGAATGCTTGACCTGGCTGAACAGATACCCCTTTCAGGCAGACAAGTCAAGGCTTCACACAAGGAGGAGAAAAATGAAAATAAGTGAGATTGTTGAATCTCTTGGTTTGAATGTGGCAACAAAAGATGTTGCGTTGACCGCAGAAGTTACCGGAGGATATGCTTCTGACTTACT
>CAYRVN010000037.1:0-12646 GCA_964427675.1 uncultured Acidaminococcales bacterium | reverse complement strand
TCCTGGCCTACTAATGCATCGAAATCCTGCGGCCGCCAGCGACGATAAAGCGCTATATAGTCCACGCACTCACCCCTTTAAAAATACTTCACTTAGTATTATACAATAAAAATTTTGCCTACAATAGTTATTTACTACAGTTAACATTACAGACGCACAATAAATATAAACAAAAAGACCGCTCATAGCAGCCATAAAGCTGCTGCGAGCAGTCTAAAGGTTATTTTCCTGTCGGGCCGCAGCTGCAGGCACCCCTGCGGCACACAAGAGTTACCGCTTATCGCTGCTTCCTTCCGGACCTGACGAGGTTCACGGGCTCCCATTGCGCAGGACCCGACAGCCACGGTCCGACAGAAAAATAAAAACCGCAACATTGGCGGTCAATTTTAAATGGCGGAGAGAGAGGGATTCGAACCCTCGGTACCCTTTCAAGTACACACGCTTTCCAGGCGTGCTCCTTCAACCGCTCGGACATCTCTCCGGTTGAAAAACTTTGTTAAAACATTTGAAATTAGGCCAACAAAAAAATACTTCGCAGCCGAAAACCGACTGCGAATATTAGTATACTGATTAATCATAAGATTGTCAAGAATATATTGTAATATTTAAATCAAATATCATCAGTTTCAGGTAACATCAGAAGCGGTCTATTCGTATTAAGCGCCAGATTCTGCGCCGTGCTGCCCAGCGGTAAGCCTTTGACCAGGCCGGCACCTGTTTTAGCGATGACGATCATCGATGCATCTATTTCTACGGAAATGCGCTGTAATTGTTTGGAAGGAGTGCCCTTTGCAATCCTGGTAACACCACGCACACCAAAAATTTTTACTTCATCAACAAGTTCATTAAGTTTTAATTCTGCCTTCTGCATCTGTTCATTCAAATCATCAGCATTACGGCTTTTTTCAATAACATGTACAAAAACAACTTCTTCGATGTGTTCTCTTAAATTGCGTATAACATTTAAAGCCGTCAGAGATTCCTTGGAAAAATCCGTAGGCACCAGTATATTCTTTAATAGCGGTCTGTGCTCATCTTTTTCAGCATAGCTCTTATCAATAAAAAGCGGATATTTTGCCATTCTTGCCAGATCAAAGGTCGTGCTGCCGAGCAGCGTGCTGCGGATAAACCCTTTGCCGTGTGATGCCAGAAGAGCTAAATCAACATCCAACTCTTCCGCAATTTTATTGATTTGCTCAAGTGCCTCACCGACAGGCGTCATGACACTAACTTGTTCATAACCTGCTCTGAGCAAATCCTCTTCGTAGCGTTTTATTTTGGCTTGAATCTGTTTATAACTACTACTGTGGGGATCGGCGTCTTCGTCGTCGTCAAGGACATGTACCAGCACTATCTCGGTTCCAGTGTCAGGGCAAAGTTCGAACAAACAGTCCGGCAATTTGCCTGCAGCCGCTGAAAGGTCCGTGGCCAGTAAAACTTTGTTAAAATTATTCATATATTTCCCACTCCCAAAAATTTTTTCATGATTTCCTGAGAAATAGTACTCCCAACTAATTTTATTTAAGTTCGGCAAGAAATTAAAAACTCCTGCTTTATTCGGTTGACTTTGCATCTTAATTGGCTTACAGTTTAATTAAAATTAATTTATGGCAAAGGAGATAACTATGATTAGGCTGCGAAACATCATTATATTGCCGCTCGCTATCTTATCAGCCTGGTTCCTTGTGACAAAATATGAGCTTTTCAGCCCCTACCTTCTGCCTTCTCCACAAAAAACATTTACTGTTTTCTGGCAGCTTTTCCTTGACGGAACAATCGCCCGCCATTTATCCATAAGCCTGCTAAGAGTGCTTGGCGGCTTTTTTTGTTCCTGCCTGGTTGCTTTACCATTAGGCATCCTTTGCGGGCGCAGTAAGCGTTTCCATGATTTTTTCTGGCCAGTTCTGGAATTTCTGCGTCATATACCACCACTTGCTGCCATACCGCTGATAATTTTGTGGTTCGGCATCGACGAAGCGTCCAAACTCATGGTAATTTTTCTTGCTTCCTTCTTCCCGCTTTTTCTTAATACTTATGGGGGCATTAGAAATTGTGACCCCAAACTGCTTGAAGTTGGTTCATCTTTGCATTTTACTGCTTGGCAAAAGGCCCGTTATATTCAATTGCCGGCGGCCGTGCCATCGATACTCGTCGGTTTGCAGCTGGCACTGGGCTACAGTTGGCGGGCACTTATCGGTGCTGAACTGATTGCCGCATCTTCGGGCATCGGTTACATGATACTGGATGCCGAACAGATGTCCCGTCCTGACATCGTCCTTGTTGGTATTTTCTGCATAGGTATATTGGGAACACTAATTAATCGTCTCTTTCTAAAACTTACTTGCAGTCTCTTGCCTTGGCAAAGAAAGGCAGGTAATAATTATGCCGATTAAAACGGATGCACTTACGAAGATATACGATACTGACGCAGTAAAGATTACGGCCCTGACCCCGACAACATTATCTTTTGCAGATGGCAGCTTTACTACCATTGTTGGCAAAAGCGGCTGTGGGAAAACAACTCTTTTGCGACTTTTAGCAGGGTTGGAAGAACCTACAGCCGGCACCTTGTCCTTCGCAAGCAAGAAACCTGAAATTGGCTTTGTTTTTCAGGAACCACGTTTGATGCCGTGGCTGACTGTCTCAGAAAATATCGCTTTTGCTACTTGCAAAGGCGACATGTCCAAAGAAAAACTTCCGCAGCTTCTGACTACGCTTGGCTTATCAGCTTTCGCCAATGCATATCCTATGGAGCTCTCCGGCGGTATGGCTCAAAGGACTGCCTTGGGAAGAACGTTATTCCAGAACCCTGATATCATCCTGATGGATGAACCTTTTGGCGCGCTTGACTATTTCACCAGGAAAGGCTTGCAGGAAACTCTGCTTGAACTTTTCCGCAAGGAAAGAAAAACAATTATCTTCGTTACTCATGATGTGGAAGAAGCAATTCTGCTCGGTGAACGTGTCCTGATTATGCAAAAAGGCTCTATCACTGATGACATACCCGTAAAGCTAACTTATCCTCGTGATCCTGCTGCCAGCGATGTTTTAGCATTAAGGCGGCAGATCCTGGCAGGGCTTGAATAAAATACTATAAAGGTGGTAGATTTATCTTGAAAAAATCATTATCGATTGCTTTAGTTGCTTTAATTACTTGTACAGCCCTTATATTTAGCGGCTGTGCTAATAAAACTAAGTCAGATGAGAAAAAAGCTGCTGCACCTGGTTCATTAAAAATAACTTATGTAAAATCTCCGCTTAATATTCCTTCAATCATCGATAAAAATAATCAGACCATTGCTAACTCCTTTGCCAAAACCAACACCAAGGTCTCATTCCCGGATATCAATTCCGGTGCTAAACAGACAGAAGCTTTGGCAGCAGGCAGCCTTGATATCTGCAGTGCTTTGGGCGGTACCTCCGCAATTCTTGCTGCTTCCAACGGTGTTGATGTCAAAATCATCGGCACTTACAGCCGCGCACCGAAAGCTTTTAACATTATGGCCAAAGATCCTGCCATCAAAACTACAGCTGACTTAAAAGGCAAAAAGGTTGCTGGCCCAAAAGGCACTATTCTGCATCAGATCTTAATCGCGGCCCTGGATAAAGAGGGTTATGCAGCGAGCGATGTTGAATTCCTTTCCATGGGTATCCCCGAATCAGTTAATGCTATGATGACCGGCAGTGTTGATGTCGCTCTGGTTGCCGGCGCAGATGTTTTGCGAGCCGAAAAAGCTGGAGCCCATATCGTAGCCAACGGTGAAAATCTCGTTGATGCTACAATCGTTATCGCCGTCAGCGGCAAATTCCTTGAGCAGTATCCAGATGCTGTTAAACAATATCTGGCCGCGCATAAAGAAAATATCGCCTTTATGAAAGCCAACAAAGCAAAAGCTTATGAATTCACTGCCAAGGAAACAGGACTTGATGCTAGTGATGTTGAGCTAATGGCCCCTTGGTATGATTTTGACCCGACCATTACCGACAAAGATATCCTCGAACTCGAAAAAACTCAGGCTTTCCTTTTGAAAACTGGTATGCAAACCAACAAAATCGATATTAAGAAAATTATTGTACGTTTATAATTTATTTAGTAAAAATATTTACACAAAGCACACGAATAAAAAAATCGTGTGCTTTTTTATTATTTTTTCTTGACAGCAAAGCTCACTTTAAGATATCATACGTTTCAACAACTTAATATCGACTTCTTATCCAGAGAGGCGGAGGGACTGGCCCTATGATGCCCGGCAACCACGGTTAAACCGTATGGTGCTAATTCCAGCAGACCAAAGTGTCTGAGAGATGAGAATGTGGTGCTTTTATAATTCAGCAGCCGTTCATCTCGAATGGCTGTTTTCTTTTTCATCAGCCGATTCCATACAGAAAAGGAGAAGCTGCCGCGGCAGCATAAAAAATCATGAAAATTAATGAATTGTTCTTACAAAAGAAACCAGTGGTGTCCTTCGAGGTCTTCCCGCCAAAACCGGATTCCCCTTTCGAAACCGTCTTGGAAGCCGTTGAAGCCTTACATGTTTTAAAACCTGACTTTATTAGTGTCACTTACGGTGCAGGCGGCTCTACCCACAGCAAAACGCTTGAACTGGCACAACATATAAAAGAAGAATTGGGCATCGAAGCATTGGCACACTTAACCTGTATCAGCAGCAGCGACGAAGAAATTGAAGAAATTCTGAACGAAATCGAAAACAGAAATTTGGAGAACATTCTGGCCTTGCGCGGCGATCCTCCCAAAGACTGCAATAAGCAAATTAACAAAATACACGCTTGCAATCTTGTTGAGCGCATTGCCGCCCGTAAAAAGTTTTTCATTGCCGCTGCCGCTTATCCTGAAGGACATCCTGAAGCCAGCAGTCAAGAAGAAGATTTGCTCCACTTAAAAGAAAAAGTTGAGGCAGGAGCAGAACTTTTGATTACCCAAATTGCTTTTGATAACGACTATCTTAAACGTTTCCACGAAAAAGCTTTGCAAAAAGTCATCAACGTACCTATCACTGCAGGTATTATGCCGGTCTTCAGTGCCAGCCAGATCAAACACATCAGCGGTCTTTGCGGTGCGACCCTGCCGCCAGCTTTGCAAAACATGATGGAGAAGTATTCCCATAATCAAGACGCCCTGCAATCAGCAGGCATCGAATATGCCTGTCGCCAGATAGATGATCTTGTTGCTTATGGTTTCGCCGGCATCCACATCTATACGATGAATCGGCCTCTGCTCGCCCGGGCTATACTTACAGGAACAAACTTACGTTAAAAACAAGGGGGAATTGAAAATGAAATTTGAAACGCTTGCTATTCACGCAGGGCAACAACCAGACCCTACAACGGGAGCTCGTGCTCTGCCCATATATCAGACCACAGCTTACAGCTTCAAAGACTCCGACCATGCCGCCAGGTTATTTGCTTTAGAAGAAAGCGGCAACATCTATACCCGCCTTACCAACCCCACTACAGAAGCTTTTGAAAATCGTATGGCAGCCCTGGAAGGCGGCAGTGGCGCTGTAGCGTTTGCTTCCGGGCACGCTGCTATCGTCGGCACTTTCCTCAACTTCCTGCAAACCGGGGATGAAATAGTCAGTTCTTCCACCCTCTACGGCGGAACCTTCAACATGCTCACCTACACGCTTCCTCATCTGGGAATCACTACCCATTTTGTAGATGCCCAGGATCCCGAAAATTTCCGCAAAGCTATAACGCCAAAAACCAAAGCGCTATATGCCGAAACAATCGGCAACCCAAAGATTGACGTGCTTGATCTTGAAGCTGTGGCAAAGATAGCCCATGAAAACGGGTTGCCTCTGATTATAGACAACACCTTCCTTTCTCCATACCTTTGCCGACCTATTGAATTCGGTGCAGATATCGTTGTCCACTCAGCCACCAAATTCATCGGCGGTCACGGCACCTCGATGGGCGGCGTTGTAATCGACAGCGGCAAATTTGACTGGAACAGTGCAAAGTTTCCCCTGCTCAGCCAGCCCGACCCCTCTTACCATGGTCTTAACTACGCGGAAGCCTTAGGCTCCACAGCTTTCTGCACACGTCTCCGGACACAGATCCTGCGTGATTACGGTGCCTGCATCAGCCCCTTCAATAGTTTTCTCTTAATGCAAGGGTTGGAAACTTTGCCTCTGCGTCTTGCCAAGCATGTCGAGAACGCACTTACTGTTGCCACATTCTTAGAAACGCACCCGCAGGTTTCCTGGGTCAGCTATCCGGGCCTCGCCAGTCACCCCGACTACAAAAAAGCACAAAAGTATCTGTCAAAAGGCGCCGGCTCTATTTTCACCTTCGGCATCAAGGGTGGCTTGTCAGCTGGCAAAAAATTCATTGATACACTGAAGCTCTTTTCTCTGCTCGCCAATGTCGGCGATGCCAAATCGTTGGTCATTCACCCAGCCAGCACAACGCATTCCCAACTCACTACGGAGCAACGGCAGCAAGCAGGTGTTCCCGATGACTTAATCCGTCTTTCAATTGGCATCGAGAATGCTGAAGATTTAATTGAGGACCTAGCGCAGGCGCTTGCTGCAGCAAGACAATAATACGAGCTTAATTTGCGGAGGACAAAATCATGCCAATCAGAATAAATAACGACTTACCTGCCAAAAGCATTTTGGAGCAGGAAAATATTTTCATTATGCCGGAAGAACGCGCAGAAGCTCAGGATATAAGACCCTTAAAAATTCTGCTGCTTAATCTGATGCCCACTAAGATAATTACAGAAACGCAGTTTTTGCGTTTACTCAGCAACACGCCAATACAAGTGGAAATTGATTTCCTTTGTACCACTTCCTACACGCCGACAAATACTTCCCATGAACACTTAATAAAGTTTTATGAATCTTTTGCTGATATTCGTGACCGCCGTTACGACGGCATGATCATTACCGGGGCTCCGGTAGAACAGATGGCCTTTGAAGAAGTTGACTATTGGCAGGAGTTTGCCGAGATTCTGGAATGGAGCAAAACTCATGTTTATTCGACGCTTTACATCTGTTGGGCGGCACAAGCCGGTCTTTATTATCATTATGGCGTGCCCAAATATGATTTACCACGTAAAACATTCGGTGTTTTTCCCCATACGCTGAACCATACCCATCCTGATAAACTTTTCCGCGGTTTCGACGATGTATTTTTCGTGCCGCATTCACGTCATACAGAAGTGCGCCGCGAAGACATTTTGCAGCACAAAGAACTTATTATCCTTTCCGAATCACCAGAAGCCGGTGTTCTTGCCGTAGCCGACCAACTGGGCCGCAAATTTTTCATCTGCGGGCATCCTGAATATGATCCACTCACTCTCAAAGCAGAATATGACCGCGATTATGACAAAGGTTTAAATCCAGATATACCAGTAAATTATTATCCTAATGACGACCCTTCGCAGACACCTATTGTCAGATGGCGCAGTACGGCAAACCTCCTGTTTTATAATTGGCTGAATTACTACGTTTATCAAGATACTCCTTTTGACCTGAGCACCCTTTAATTCGACTTGAACACAGCTACCTAACAAGGTACAATAGATGTGAATCGGTTTTGGGGAGGTCATTGTATGCATCGTACGGTTGAAAATATTTCAGAGAAAACAGGTCTGCCTCCGGGTTCTTTCGTGTCAGTAGGTGTGAAAGAAGCCATTCCGTCTAAATTTTTCATTTATAGCATTTCCCAGGAAAAGATAAACGTACAGGAAACGGCTTCTATAACAGAGTCTTTGCTGAAACATGATGACAGCACTATTCTGTGGGTAGATATTCAGGGTTTTTCCGATACTAATTCCATTCATACCTTGTTCGAAACGTTAAATATCGCATCGCTAGTACAGGAAGATATTATCAATACCAGACATAGACCCAAAATTGAAACTTTTGATGATAGTATGCTCATAATCACCAAAAGAATCATCCCCGGTCATGGCAAACGTATGCACTCTGAACATATTGCCCTTATATTGGGCCCCGATTATATTCTTTCCTTTCAGCCTCCGGTAAGCGACAGCTTTCAAGGGACACGGGAACGAGTCCTTAAGCTTAAATACCCCAATACACATAAAGGCTATGTTTTTTACATGCTGCTGGATAATCTGATTGATGGTCACTTTGCGATTATGGAACACCTGCATCAGCGTTTGGATAGATTAGAGAACAAACTTTTGAACGCCAAAGAAGATACATCTCCTCAGGAAGAGTTGACTAGCCTTAAACATGATATTGCTATGGCCCGCCGCATAATCGTGCCCATGCGCAGATTTGTCACTGATTTGCGTTTCAAGCGCGACAACTATTTTCTGCCAAGCATCGATCCTTACCTCACTGACTTGGGTGACCATATTGAGCAGTTGGCGGAATCCTGCGAAATATATAGCGAATCAATCACAATGCTGATTGAAGTTAATTCTGAAAACATCAATATACGCACCAATGAAATCATGAAGACTTTGACCTTGATTTCTACGATTTTCATGCCATTAACTTTTATAACCAGTGTCTACGGTATGAATTTCGACTATATGCCGGAACTGCGTATGCAATGGGGTTACCCTATTTGCATTGCTTTCATGGGCATCATTTCCCTTTTACTATACAGGAATTTCAAAAATCGCAATTGGCTCTGATTCATAGCAAAAAAGCATCTGCTTAGATAAGCAGATGCTTTTTTTATTTATTAATCCATGTTGAATACTTTACCCGGATTCAAAACGTTGTTAGGATCAAAAGCCTTCTTTATGGCTTTCATCATTTTCATTTCAACAGGATCAGTATATTTTTCCATCGGAGCCAATTTCTTCGCACCAATACCATGCTCGCCCGAGAGCCTGCCGCCTAAACTGTAAATGTAAGGATAAGCCTGAGCATGGAAACGCTCTAATTCACTTTCCCACATCTCATCACTCATATCGCCTTTCAGCATCGTAAAGTGCAAATTGCCATCACCGGCATGGGCAAGCGTAAACATCTTGAAAGGATAATCTTTTGCTACCTCTGTCAGATGTTCAATGGTCGTAGCAATTTGTTCAACCGGTACAACCAAATCATCAGAAGAGCTGACCAAGCTCAGGACGCGTGTAGACTCCAGACAGTTGCGGCGGATTTTCCAGACCCTGTCATCTGCTTCCAGCACATCAGTTGCGCCATTGGCATTACACAATTCATCCAGCTGCTCCATTTTGGTTTCCAGTTCATCTTCATTGAATGTTTCAACAGTAATAATAACATAGTTGCCATCTTCATAATGCGGCAGCTTCAACTCGCAATAATCGCTGGCAGAACGCACGAATTCGTTCGCCATAAATTCAACGCTGGTCGGATTGAGGCCTGCTTTGATTAAAACAGGAACAATGTCGATAGCTTTATTTAAATCAGTGAAAATTGCCAGGATATCTAATTTATAAGGCGCAAGAGGCAAGAGTTTCAGGGTGGCTTTGGTGATGATACCCAAAGTTCCTTCACTACCGATAACCAATTGTTCCATGCAATAACCAGTTGATTTTTTCTTCAGACGCGCACCCAAATTAGCAATATCACCCGTTGGGGTAACTACCTCAACAGCATAAACCTGGTCGCGGGTCGTACCATAGCGAACAGCTTTATTGCCGCCGGCATTAGTCGCAATGTTGCCGCCAATCAGACAACTGTCAGAGCTGCAAGGGTCGCCAGCATACAAAAGGCCTTTGCTGTTAGCCAGTTCCTGAATTTCAACTGTTCTGGCACCAGCTTCAACAACCATATACATAGCGTCTTCGTTAACTTCCAATATTTTATTCATGCGTTCCATTAAAAGAACGATACCACCGCAAACAGGAATGGCTCCGCAGGACACGCTCGTGCCGGCACTTCTCGGGGTAACCGGGATAACGTATTCATTGGCAATCTTCATGACGGCTGCAACTTCCTCAGTATTAGCGGGAGCAACAACAACTTCCGGCAAATGATGAAAACGAACGTCGGTTTCTTCATCAGTCTTATATTGGTTCAACTTCTCGGGATCACTGTAAACGTAGCTTTCGCCTACAGCAGCTTTAAGTGCTGAAATAACTTCTTCTGTGACAGGGTTATAATTACTCATTCCATTCTACACTCCTACTAATTTAATTGTTTTGCTGAACGAACTTGCTTTTTCATTTTACACCAAAAGGCCAAAATTGTCACTTACAGTAATATTTTTACATAGAAAAAAGAGCAATGTTCCACTGGAACATTGCTCTGACAAAATTTGATTAAATTTTTAAAAGTTTACCAGGATTCAGTATATTATTGGGATCCATTGCTTTTTTGATGGTTTTCATCACCAATAGTTCGCCCGGTGCAGTGTAAGTTTCCAGTTCTTCCAGTTTTTTAAAGCCGATGCCATGTTCACCTGACAAGCGTCCGCCAATTCTGTATGCATATTCATAAACCTCGGCATGGAACTTGGCAACCTCTTTCTCCCAAATCTCATCAGCAAGTTCACCTTTGCAGAGAACAAAGTGCAGATTGCCATCACCGGCATGGGCAAGCGTCATAACTTTAAATGGATATTTCTTGCCGGTTTCCATAACAAATTTAATGGTTTCCGCAATTCTATCCAAAGGCACGACCAAGTCATCCGTGATGCTGACCAAACTGATAATACGTACAGATTCCTGACAGCTGCGGCGCAGTTTCCATACTCTTTCGTCCGCTTCCAAGACCTCTACCGCACCATTTTCACTGCACAGAGTATCAAGCACTTCCATTTTGCTATCCAGTTCATCTTCGCTGAAGGTTTCTACTGTAATGATGACATAGTTTCCGTCTTCGTAATGCGGCAGACGACTTTCACAATAGTCATTGGTAGAACGCACGAAGCTATTATCCATGAATTCCACGCTGGTCGGCGTAATGCCGGCTTTAATTACTTTTGGAACTATATCAATTGCCTTATCCACTTCGGTGAAAATCGCCAGTAAATCAAAACGATATGGAGGCAGCGGCTGCAGCTTCAAGGTAGCTTTGGTAATAATACCCAAAGTGCCTTCACTGCCGATCAGCAATTGTTCCAGACAATAACCGCTGGTTTTTTTCTGCAAGCGTGCGCCCATTTCAACAATATCGCCGGTCGGTGTAACTACTTCAACTGCATAAACCTGATTTCTTGTGGTGCCATAGCGGACAGCCTTATTGCCGCCGGCGTTGGTCGCAATATTGCCGCCAATCAGACAGCTGTCAGCGCTGCATGGGTCACCTGCATACAGCAAACCTTCTTTATTTGCTATTTCCTGAATTTCTTTTGTCAGCGCGCCAGCCTCAACCACCATGTACATAGCGTCATGATTAACTTCCAGGATTTTGTTCAGGCGTTCAAGTAAGAGCACGACCCCGCCGCAAACAGGGATTGCCCCGCCAGCCAGGCTTGTTCCTGCCGACCTCACTGTAATAGGGAATTTATATTGGTTTGCAAGCTTAACTACGGCAGCAACCTCTTCTGCGCTGCCGGGTGAGACTACTGCCTCCGGCAGATGAAAATAATGCGGATTCGTTTCTTCGTCCGTTTTATAGGCATCAAGCTTCTCGGGTTCGGTAAGAACGTATTCATTGCCAACAGCAGCCTTTAAGGCTTCAATTACTTCATTTGTAACAGGCTTATACTCACTCATGCATATACACCCCTATAAATAATTTGCAATCTTAACAAAGTTTATTTAATTCTATAACAAAAGAGGCTGGTTGTCATCTAAACCTTCCTTAGATAACCACCAACCGCAAAATTTCGGAAATATCTTGTTATTTTAATATCAATCTTTGGTTTTTTGTCCGACCATTTGCCCGGCCGTAACACCAGGATGAACATACTTCGTCTTTTGGTCAGGAACCAGTTTGCCCACATATACAGCATTTTGAGGACACCATTGGGCACATGCGAAGCAATTAGCACAGTTTTCACCAAATACCGGATATTCATCTTTCATCTCAATACAGTTCATTGGGCAAATTTTTGCGCAGAGTCCGCAGCCTATACATCTATCTTCCGCGGCGTGCTTTTGGTCGGTTTTGTAAATGTTTTTCATCACCCACCAGCTAACCGATTCTACAATATCGCCAACAAACAAGAAAGAGCTTCTTTGATTATTCTTTTCACGTCTTTTTACTGCTGCAGCAATTTCTAAAACCTTGCCTTCTTCAGTTTCCAGCATTTCTTCTTTACGTTTCTCTGGAGAGGGAAAGACGATACTGCTGTCCGGCAGGGCTAGTTTAAAACCGGCATGCAGTTTAATATCACGCTGGGCGAGGAGGTGCTCAGCCTGATTCAATGTTTGCCCGGCCATTGCGCCCATGGTCGCGACACCGAATAAATATTGCGGAGCCTTAAATTGGGCCTTTTGCAAAAAATCCTTGACCAAAGGCGGCAAAGCAAAACAATAGACAGGCGTTACAAAGCCTATAACTTCATCTTCAATAGCATGAGGTGAGCGCAGATAAGCGCTGATGCCTTCAACACGAGCTTCCAGCTCTTTGCCTAATTTATTGGCGACACTAAAACTGTTGCCGGTTCCGCTGAAATAAAAGATTACTGCCATGATTGTCTTCCTCCCCGCCTTATAAATTCTTGTTCTTTACAGTAACATTGTATGCCTTCCCACGCCTTTTTGCAAAACATCCAAGCA
>CAYRVN010000036.1:7769-12978 GCA_964427675.1 uncultured Acidaminococcales bacterium | reverse complement strand
AGGACCGCAGCACAGAGGAAAAGGTCTTTGGCTTTAACCAAAGAACGCTCGTTTATTTGACGCTTGATGAATTCGAAGCCTTTGTCGCAACTGATATGCAGACTTTTTTGCCTTTCAATCGTGGCACAGAAGCGGGCGCGGGCAATCCTGCTGTTAATGGCAAACACTCTACCTGCTACATCTGGGAAGAAATTCTCAATAAGCCTACACTTTTGCGAATTTTGCGCGAGTTTATGTTCCTGGATAACGAAGGCAAGATGATTTTCCCGCGTTACCATCAATTGCGCGCCGTGCGTAAGGTTGAAGAGGATATTGCGGCTAATGGCTTTGGCGGCCGCTATCTGATCTGGCACAGTGCCGGCAGCGGCAAGACCAAGACGCTGACCTGGGTAGCTGAACGAGTCAAAAACATGCCGGGTATGAATACGGTTATCGTTATCAGTGACCGCACCGTGATCAATGGGCAACTGGCAGCAGAACTTAATACCGTAGATGCCGGTACCGGTGTCGTCAAGGAAATGAAATCAGCGGCGGAACTAAAAACATTTTTGGACCACGGCGGTTACATTATCATAACGACTTTGCAGAAGTTCCGTGACATTATCAAGGAACTGCACAATTATCCTGATAGAAACTATGCTTTTGTGATAGATGAGGCCCATTCTTCAATGGCGGGCAAGTCTTTTTCCAAGGTTTCGGAGACTTTGGCAGGCAAATCCCTGGAAGAAGCAGCAGCTCTTGATGAAGCCTACGAAGAGATGGAAGACGGACAGAATCAGCTGCTTGGCGAGGCTCAATATATTAAATCAACAAAAAACGCGACTTATTTTGCCTTCACCGCTACGCCGAAAAGTGAAACGATGGAGCTTTTTGGTACGCGTACTGAAGCCGGTAAGACTTATTTCGACAAGTATACGATGAAGCAGGCGATAGAAGAGGGCTTTATCCTTAATCCCTTGCAGTGCTATACCGTGTATCAAGAGAAATATCAGGTTGATAAAAAATGCGATGACGGCAAGGAATATGGTAAAGGACAGGCGGAAGCCAGCCTGATGCACTATGTCAGTACCAGACCGGAAGTAATAGAACGCAAAACACAAATCATGCTCAATGATTTTGCTGAACGCCGCAGCAATTGGCTGCAGGGAAAAGCCAAAGCGATGATTATCGTGCCTTCGAGGCTGCATGCGGTTTATTACAAACAAGCAGTTGACCGTTATCTGACTGAGCAGAAACTACCTTTCAAGGCGTTGGTGGCTTTTACGGGCAGTATTGAAGTGAGCGGCGAAAAATTTACTGAAGAAAGCATGAATCCTGGTTTTCAGGAAAAAGATTTGCGGCTGCTCATCAAGAATCACGATGAAGTCCGCATTATTATTGTCGCCGATAAATTGCAGACTGGATTTGATGAAAGCAAGCTTTGCGTGCTTTATGTAGATAAAAAGATGAACAGTGCAGTTAAAGCTGTGCAGACTTTTTCTCGTATCAACCGCCCGGCACCTGGCAAGCAGACTTTTATCTGCGATTTTGCCAACAAGGCTGAAGACATCAAGAGTTTCTTTGAAAAATACTATGATGGTGAAATCTTTATACCGAGTGAAAATGAGACAGACCCAAATATTTTGTTTGCCAAGCGGGATGCGTTGCTGCAATATGGCGTTTTTGATTTACGCGATGTCGAAAGAATCCATAAACTGATAGAAGATGAACAGTCACGCAGCGGCGAAATAACTGCGGCTCTTGCTGTAATCCGTGCAAAAATTCTGACCAAACCGCAAGCTGAAAAGGATGTAATTCTTGTTGCCTTAAAGAAATACTCGGCGCTTTTCTATTATGTAGCCACAGTTTATGCTCGTTGGGATGAAGAGCTGAAAAAATTCGCTTCGTTTGCGGATGTTTTGAGTAACGTGTGCAGAGAATGGAAGGTCAGGGAGCGAGCGTTCAATCCGGCGGAAATGGTATCTTTGGCTGTCTATACTGTGAAGAAGAAAATGGAAAATATGTCACTTTTGCCAAAATCGATAGTATATGAACTGCCAGCACTTGGCACAGAATCGGCTGTTTTCGAAAAACCAGTGGCGGGCGTTGATGAAATTGTACGAGATTTCAACGCTAAATATCCTGAGGGCACAAACGAGATGGAAAATGAAATCGCTGCTCTGAGCACTAGCAGCGATATGCAGAATATGTTTCGCAATAGTTCCCGCGGGGCTGCAGTCGATGAGATAGAAAGAAAGATTAAGAATTTTGTGATGGAAGGAATTTTGTCTGCTGACAAAAAAAGAGCAGACTTTTATACTGAGCTGAATAACAATGCCGCTGCGATTGAGCAGATTAAAGAGCAGGCAGTCAGCCGCATTTTGGGCAAAATTGGCTATAGATGATAATTACTACTGGACAAATAGCTTACTAAAGAGTAGACTATTTTCTATTCAGGGAAGTTTTGGATTTAAACAGGCAGAATTTAAATATCACGATTGGAATTTAATATGCTTGGAGATACTTGACCCTTTTCAAAGGGTCTTATTTTTTTATCATTGGAGGTTGGAAATTAAAAGATGTTGCAAAAAATCAATCTTAAAGAATGGTTGCCTGTTATTTGCCTTTCTTTTTCGGCTTTTATTTTTAATACGACAGAATTCGCGCCTATCGCTTTATTAACGGATATTGTCAGCGACTTGCATATTACTGAAGCTAAGGCCGGAACGCTGATTACAGGTTATGCTTGGTATGTTGCTATTTTTTCTTTACCATTAATGCTTTTTTGTGCTAAATTTGAACGGCGCAAGCTTTTGAGTGTCTTGTTCCTGCTGTTTATTGCAAGTCATCTGCTATCGGCATTGGCAGGCAGTTTCGGAATTCTGCTTGCTTCCCGTCTGGGCATAGCCACAGCACATTCTGTTTTTTGGTCAATTACAGTACCTCTTTCTGTGCGGTTGGCACCAGCTGGCGAAAGTGCTAAAGCCTTGGGACTTATAGCAACGGGCAGTTCTCTGGCTATGGTTCTGGGCTTGCCGTTAGGACGTACCATAGGACTTCTCTGCGGTTGGCGCGTGACATTCCTTGTCATTGCTGCAACTGCTTTTTTGTGTCTGCTTTTTTTACTGAAAAATCTTCCGGTACTTCCTAGTAAGTCTGCTGGATCTTTAAAAAGTCTTCCTCTTATTTTTAAAAGAAAAGCATTGGTCAGTTTATATCTACTCACCGCTACGCTGGTAACTGCTCATTTTATTGCCTATACCTATATAGAACCTTATCTTTTGCAAATCAGCGGTTTTTCGGAAGGATTTGCTACCTTGGCACTTTTGGTTTATGGCTTAGCAGGCATCGGCGGCAGCATACTTTATGCCAAAAGCAACGAAGCAGGCTTTTGCCGCAATATTTTTGCCCCTGTGCTGGGCATCATTATTTCGCTGTTTCTTTTGCAATATTCGCCTTTTTATTTATATCCTTTGTTTTTAGTAGCCTTCTGGGGAGCCTGCATTATGCTGTTCAGCCTGAACGGTCATGAGAGGGTAATTCGTTTTGCTTCCGATGCTACTGATGTCGCCATGTCTCTGTATTCAGGAATATTCAATATCGGAATTGGCGCAGGGGCTTTGGTTGGCGGCTTGTTTGTAACGCAAATGGGCTTATCCGTGATAGGGTTTTACGGCGCATTGCTTGCATTGCCTACTCTCATTTTTTGCTATTTTATCCAAAAAAATGCTTAATGCAGAAAAAACCTCCGTTTGCGTCTTATTTGCAAACGGAGGTTTTTATTTTAAATAGTATTTTTGCTTTTAAATGTTGCTAAATCATAGTTGTCTTCGCTGTCCTCACCACGTACATAATAGATGACCTTGCCTCTGGCAACGAGCACTTCCTCTTGATTGTAAACGCTTATATCCGCATGCAGCAGCTTATTGCCCTCGTGTATAACTCGTGCTTCTGCTGTCAAATGGTCAGTGAGTGAGACAGTCTTTAAATAGTCAGTAGTAACTTCAATTGTTACTATTCGCAGCTTGAGTGTTCTGAGGGCAACGCCGGAAACCATATCGACCAGGGAAGTAACAATACCGCCATGAGCAATGCCATAGGTATTAGAATACTCGGGCTTTATGGGCAGAGTAACTTTTGCGTACCCCCTGTCGGTTTCCAAAACAGTTGCCTGCATGAATTTGAAATAGGGCAGTGTGTTGAAATGATTTTTTATAAATTCCGGCCAGTTTTCCATCATATTCTCTCCTCATCCAGCAGTAGAAAGGTTCTCACAGAGAAATGCCTTTACAACATACATTATAAATATACTACGAAGAAGTTTAAATTCCTTTTAATTAATCTCGAAAACTGAAGTTTGCATTCTAACCTTGCCTGCAAGAAGTAATTGTTGACTTTATTTGTTGATTAAATTATACTTTTTATATCCACCGCCCTGGGGGTGGGGGTATAAAATATCAAGAACATACTGCTGAGGGAAAGAGGATAATATGAAAAATAAGCTGCAAGGGTATTTATATTGGGTGTTACTGACTTTTTTGGCAGCAGGGCTATTTTTCCCTGCTATTGGTTTGCTCGCAATCATCTGCATGTTGGCACCGGTTGTCGTTTCTGTTTTCAGAGGGCGCTATTGGTGTGGTAATTTTTGCCCGCGAGGTAGTTTCTATGATAATGTGTTGGCAAAGTTTTCACCGCAAAAGCCGATACCTGCTTTTTTGCGGAGCACTGGTTTCAGGATTTTTGTTTTATTTCTTATTATGACTGCTTTTAGTATCCAAATGTATTTTGCCTGGGGTGACTTAGGCGCTATGGGAATGGTTTTTCTGAGGGTAATACTACTAACAACTTTGATAGGGATTGTTCTTGGCGTTTTTTATCACCAGCGGACATGGTGTTCTTTCTGCCCTATGGGCAGTTTGGCTAGTTGGATTGCGGAGAAAAGAAAGCCGATGCCATTAATGGTAAGTGATAAATGTGTAGGATGCAAGATCTGCACAAAGGTTTGCCCTATGCAGTTGGCTCCCTATAAGGCTAAAGGAAGTGCATGCGGCTTTGATGATGCCGATTGTTTAAAGTGTGGCAGCTGTGCGGTTAGTTGTCCTAAAAAAGCTTTATCCTTTGCCAAATCATAAAGAATATAGTACAAAAAGAGACCGGGACGGCAAATGGCCACCCGGTTTTTCCTTTGTATGCGGACAAAATGAATTATGAGTATTTTTGTATGGTAATA
>CAYRVN010000036.1:0-7669 GCA_964427675.1 uncultured Acidaminococcales bacterium | reverse complement strand
CGCATGGCAATTGGTAATCCAAAACAAGCGCTTGAAGAAATTTGCCGTGCCGGGCTTCGCGGCCGCGGCGGTGCTGCTTTTCCTGCTGGGCTGAAACTAAAAATGATGCAGGGAAATACTGAAAAACAGCGTTATATAGTTTGTAATGCTGACGAAGGTGAGCCAGGTACTTTTAAGGATCGCTTCATCATGAATCACATACCTTTCCAATTATTGGAGGGTATTACTATTGCTGCGATTTTGGCTGGCGCAGAGAATGGCTTTGTTTATATCAGACATGAGTATCCAGTATCACAGGAAACAATCAAAAAAAGTATTGCCGAAGCTGAAGCAGCAGGATTACTGGGAGATAATATACTTGGCAGTGAGTTTTCCCTGCACTTAAAAATATTCAGCGGCGCCGGCAGTTATCTGTGCGGTGAAGAAACTGCGCTTTTGTCTTCAATAGAAGGTAAAAAAGGACGCCCACGTGTAAAACCACCTTTCCCTATTGAAAGCGGTTTGTGGGGTAAACCAACCTTAATTAATAATGTTGAAACGCTTGCTAACATTCCATCTATTATTGCTAAAGGCTCGGATTGGTACAGAAGCCTGGGCACCGAGGATAGCCCTGGTACTAAATTGATATCGCTTTCCGGTGATGTCAAAAGAAGAGGATTGTATGAAGTGCCATTTGGTACTACCTTCCGTGAGATAATTGAAAATTATGGCGGAGGCATGAAAGAAGTTTATACTTTAAAGGCTGTCAACATCGGCGGTTCTTCTGGCGTCGTTGTACCACCTGAAGAGCTTGACTGCCCCATGGAATACGGCAAATGTGCAGAACGTGGCATCACGATAGGTTCCGGCGCTGTTTATGTCATGGATGAGCAACGCTCTATTTTGGGAAACGTTCATAACCGTGTACATTTCTTCCTGCACGAAAGCTGCGGTAAATGTACGCCATGCCGCGAAGGACTGCGCCAGGTCAATAGGATTATTGACAGGGTTACTGCAGGACAAGCAAGTCTGAAAGACATTGATAATCTGGAACGTTTTACCCGCTGCATGCAGGAAGCTTCTTTCTGCGGTTTGGGACAAGCGGCTGGAAATAGCTTGATTTCTTCGCTGAAGTATTTCCGGAAGGAATATGAAAACAGTTGCGTAGATTGTAAGGAAAAAACTACTGAGAGGGGTGACATGTGTTGAAAACCATCGATATTCTAATAAATGGTGAAACTCTTAGCGTACCGGAGAATATTACTATTCTTGAAGCTGCCAAAATGCATGGCATAAAAATACCAACGCTTTGTCACTTCCCTGACCAGAGAGTAAAAGCAAATTGTCGGGTATGCGTAGTTGAAGTAGAGGGTAACCGCAACCTTGTAGCGTCTTGTTCAACACCTGTGCGTGAAGGTATGAAGGTCAGAACTAATTCCGCACGCGTAAGGGAAACAGTGCAGACAATTCTCGAATTGATTTTTGCTAATCATCCGCAAGAATGTCTGACCTGTATACGTAATGCCAATTGCGAATTAAGACAATTGGCGGCTGAACACGGCATCAGAGAAATTAAGGCCGACATGTCGACACCTTTGCTGCCGCTTGATAACTCCACTCCTTCCATTGTACGTGACCCTAATAAATGTATTAAATGCGGCCGTTGTGCCGAGGTTTGTCATCATGTCCAAACCACAGGCATTCTTTACAGCCACTACCGTGGCATTAATGGTGCGATTACCCCTGAGTATGGCAAAACACTTGCTGAAGTAGCCTGTGTTCTATGCGGCCAGTGTGTCGCTGTCTGCCCTGTTGGCGCCATTCATGAAAAAGATGATACTGCTGCAGTCTGGGCTGCCTTGGAAAATCCAGAGAAACATGTTGTTGTACAAGTTGCACCGGCTGTAAGAGTTTCCATAGCTGAAGAAATGGGGCAGGCTCCGGGAACTATCGCAACCGGTAAGCTCGTTACTGCTTTGAGAAGACTTGGCTTCAACAAGGTATTTGACACAGATTTCACTGCCGATCTGACAATTCTTGAAGAAGGCAATGAATTGCTGCAAAGGCTGAAAAATGGCGGTACACTGCCGATGATTACCTCCTGCAGTCCTGGCTGGATCAAGTTTATTGAGCACAACTATCCGGAGCAGCTTGAACACCTTTCAACCTGTAAGTCACCACAGCAGATGTTCGGCGCTTTGGCTAAAACCTATTATGCCGAGAAGAGTGGCATTGATCCTAAGGATATCGTCGTAGTATCCATTATGCCTTGTACAGCTAAAAAGTACGAATGTACCAGACCGGAAATGAGATCAAGTGGCTACCAAGATGTCGATTATGTTTTGACGACACGGGAATTTGGCCGCATGCTGCGTCAATCAGGCGTAAATTTTGCAGCTTTGGCTGATGGCGAGTTTGATAATCCTTTGGGCATGTCAACCGGAGCTGGAGCAATTTTTGGTGCTACCGGTGGTGTTATGGAAGCGGCTCTGCGTACAGTTTACGAAGTTGTTACCGGTAAAGAACTGGCAAAATTGGAGTTTGAGTCGGTACGTGGCTTAGAGGGTGTCAAGGAGGCTACTGTTGACTTGGATGGTTTGCCGGTAAAAGTAGCGGTTGCTCACGGTCTTGGCAATGCCAGAAAAGTAATGGATAAGATAAAAGCTGGCGAAGCTGACTATGCCTTTGTAGAAGTCATGGCATGCCCAGGTGGCTGTATAGGCGGCGGCGGACAGCCTTATGTGACCAAAAAGGAAACCCGCATGGCACGAATTAAGGCTATCTACGAAGTTGATGCCGACATGCCATTGCGTAAGTCGCATGCAAATCCTGACGTTCAGCAGCTCTATAAAGATTTCCTTAAAGAACCTTTGGGAGAAAAATCACATCATCTGCTCCACACGCATTACCAAAAAAGAGGTTTATAATTAAGTAAAATAAAACAGGGTTCAGAGAATTTAATCTCTGAACCCTGTTTTTTATTTTTCCAGATGGAAAGGTATTGTGGCAACGATGACATTTTCACTCATAATTAATCGTTGCCGCAAAATAAGACCGGTCTGGTCATGCAGTAGTCGGTGCCAGATTTTTTTTGTTTCAAATTCTGGGATTAAGACAGTAACATAATGGCCTTTTCCTTTTTCACGAGAAAATTTGTCGATGAAATTAATCAATGGTTGTGTAACCAGGCGGTAAGGGGAATATACTGTTACTAATTCTACGCCTGGGTTCCAGTTATTCCACTTTGTACGGACACGATTAGCAGAGGTTTCATCTGTAGCAATATGGACTGCAACGACTTCATCTCCGATTGATTTGGCGTACTGCAAGGTATGCGCAACAACGCTTGTGGGACTGGAAATTGGTACTATTACAATGTTTTTTCTGGTTGAGATTTCCGCAGGATAAACAGGGTTAAACAATTCTTCCGGCAGATGCAGTTGGTCGGCCATATCATTGTAATGCCCTTTTATTTTTTTGAATATAAAAATCATGATAGGAATAAAAACAAGAACGACCCAGGCCCCGTAGAAGAATTTGCTGATGCCGATAATCAGAACGACAATACCAGTGGCGACCGCGCCAAGACCGTTAATAACAGCGCGAACTTTCCAATAGGCACCTTGAACTTTATTCCAATGCACAACCATGCCTATCTGGGCAATGGTAAAGGAGAGAAAAACACCGATGGCATAAAGAGAAATAAGATTTTCGGTTTTGCCCTCATAGATATAAATTAAAAGGCCAGCAGCAAGGCTTAAAAGAATAATGCCGTTAGAAAAGCTTAAGCGGTCGCCGCGGAAACCTAAGTAACGAGGCATATAGCCATCATGAGCCAAGATAGACAGCAGCGGCGGTAAGCCGTTAAAGGATGTATTGGCAGCTAGGTACAAAATCAACATGGTGGTGATCTGTATGTAGTAATAAAACCAATTGGTGCCAAAAGTGAGTTCGGCAATTTTAGATAAAGCAGTAATATTCTCCATCGGCAAAATATGAAAGTGCATGATTAAGAAAGAAATACCGATAAACATGAAGCCTAGGAGTCCAGACATATAGTAGGTCGTTTTTGTTGCATTTTCTACTTCCGGTTTCTTGAACATTGGGACGCCATTAGAAATAGCCTCTATACCTGTCATCGAACTGCAGCCGTTGGCGAATGCTCTTAGCAGTATTAATGTCATGCCCCAATGGAATTGTTTTTCCAACGATTCAGGCGGCAAAGCAGGAGCCTCTTGTGTAAAAGCATGATAGACACCGGTAAAGATTAATGCAAGGATACCAACAACAAAAGCGTAGGTCGGTATGACAAAAATTGTCGATGATTCACGTACCCCGCGCAGATTAATTAACATTAATATAAAGAACAAAACAAACAAATCGATATTAACTTCATAAGGCAACAGGTGTGGAAAAGCTGAGACAAGTGCAGACGTTCCTGCACTTACGCTTACAGCAACAGTAAGAATGTAATCTGCGAAGAGGGAAGCTGCGGCAACCAAGGCAGGAAATTCCCCAAGGTTGTGTATTGCTACTGAATAGGAACCACCGCCACCAGGGTTAGCTCTGCTGATTTGCACATAAGAAACGGTGACAATTGCTAACAATAAAAGAATTGCAATGGCGACATTGCCTAAGTAACCATAAGCCATTAGCCCAGGAACAGCGAGTATCAGCATGATTTGCTCAGGACCATAAGCCACAGATGACAATGCGTCAGAAGAAAAGATGGCGAGAGCCTGCCAGTTGGACATTCGTTCGTGTGCTGTTTCGCGGTTATCGAGCGGTCTGCCAATCAGCAGCCGCTTTAAAAATTGCAGCATGGTAGTATTTTGACCTCCAGTATATAAGTCGATATTTAAAAAGGGTACAAAAAAAGACCAAAAGGTGGTCTCACACCCTCTCATTTTGGCCGGCGAAGTTAGCTGACGGGTAGGATGTACAAGAGAAAGCATCCTTTCTACATAAGTAGAACTAACCCCAAAAACAAGGTTCCTCCGCTTCTTAAACTTAAAGAATTTGACCGTTACCGATACATTATATAACTTTGACGATATTAAGAAAAGAGAGTTTTTAAAAAAATGTAACAAAAACAACAAATAGAGTTAAAAAGGCACTGCCAAAACATTTAAGTGCTCATGCGAGTTGAAAAAGTTCTGGCAGTGCTTTGATATTAAAACTTATTTTACGACGATAATGGGGCAAGGAGCATGAGCAACAACTTTAGTACTGACGCTGCCAAGCAAAAAGGCGCCGGCAGTGCCTAACCCACGGTTACCCATTACAATAGTGTCGGCTTCTATTTCTTTAGCCATGTCAATTATTCTTTTGGCTGGGTCTTTATCAATGGCTTTTTTAAAAGCTATATCTTTATAATTGGCTTTTTCTGCTACTTTTTGCGCAATAACAAGAGCAGCCGCACCAGCTTTTTTCTTTTCTTCGGATGTTTGTTCACATGTTGGTATTGTAACAGTTTTTGGATCTACAGGTGTCGAAAGATCATAAGGGTCATTCACATGGGTAACAACAATCTCACTGTCAAATGCTTTACCCAATTGAATTGCGTAATCCAAGGCTTTAAAAGAGATAAAGGAGCCATCAATTGGTACAAGAACTTTTTTAAGCATAATTACCGCCTCCCATAAATAATTGCACTATATAATTCAACGATAAATAAAATATATCCTGCTCCCCAAAGACGCTTTAACAAATGAGTTTATCCTCCCATCATTATCTGGTGGATTTCGACCCCATAGCGTTTGATAAAAGTTTGTTTAGCTTGATGATATGCCTCGGTAACGCCTTTTTGTGTTGTACGGTCGACGTAGAGCTTTGCCAGTTCTTCTGCTATAACATCCAGGAATAATTCGGCCAGAAGCAAGCGTGCACCATCTCTGAAATGTCCTTGACCATCCACATAAAGACGAACGGTAGGCGCTTCGGTATTAATCAGAATAAGCCGTTCATCTGCTTTGTAAACAGCGCGGTCAATGTCGTTGTCTAAATTACGCAGTTCATAGCCAATAAACAATGCCGCAGCATTATCTTTATCCCATTTGGCAGGTGGCTTGCCAGATGGTTGTCCAAAACCTCTACCGGTATCCTCCGCGGCAATTACAATTTCACATGTTGCGCTATATGGCCCAGTAGCTATGCTTATTCGGCCAGAAGCACCAATTTCTGTTCCGATTACGTCGAATTCTATACGGCCATCAGTTGGCAGTTCCTTTGCCGTAATTGCAACAGGGCTAGGCTCGACTTTGATAGAAATGGGCAGGTCATAGTCAAAAACTATTATATCCTGTTCAATTAATTGACTCTTATCAATGAAAGCGGTGATGCGAAAATGATGGTTTATTTGTCTGTAATAGAAAGGCGTGGTAAATCGAAGGATTGCCGAGCGGCCGGTATTGAAAGGGCCATATTTGCCTATGCCAGGACCAGGAGGTAAGATGATGCCAAGTTCATCCGTGGCAATGGCATTCATCTTCTGCAAGATTTTTTCAATCAAAATATTGGTTCTTCTGGAAGTGGACGCGTGATCGATGTGGCTGAGCCTGAATCTTTCCTGTTGAACCAAAGGTTCTATAGCATCGCTGACAGCTTTGGAAAAAGCTTCTACAAACGGTTCCTTAAGATTCAACCCATCACGTTCATCGCTGATTACAGGCCTGCCATGAGCAAGCATCTCTGCCAAAGCAGGGCAGGAAACTTTGCCAAAAAGATACTCCGTCCCTAATTGGTTTTCGTACCTGAAGAATTGACAATCCATCACCGCGGTTCCGGAAATAACGAGCAGACCATTAGTTCTTTCATCGCCCTTCAGAATAAGTTCTGTATTATGTGCCTTGCTTAGAGTTAAAGTAAAAGCGTATTCTGCATCTTGGAAAATAAAGGTTTTTTGCAAATCCGGCCCTAACAATAATTCTGAGGAGGGGGCTTCATAACGCAACAAGACTTTAGCAGAGGTCCTGCCTGTTTTACTGCGGTTTATTAACGCTACATTACGGCGTTCAAGCAAATCACGCAAATAAACATTGTTGTTTATGGCTGTTATCAAGGAGCGGAAATAAGGTATGTTTACCTGTGGGTTATCAACTATAATCGTTACTTTTGTGCCATTGCCGCCGAAGGGAATATTAAGTCTGACATAATCTTCATTTGTTGCCGGCTTGTCGCCATCCCAGTCGTCATAAACATAGTTGCCGTGCTCGGCGCGGAAAAGGTCAACCCTGCTCAGCTGGCCATTGTACAATGACTCAATCCAGCCGTGCCCCAGCCCATAAATAGCCTGTTTCATGCCGCGCCCGAAATAGCCCCTGCCGCTTGTTTCGCCTTGCGATAAGGAACTGTGAGCACCGCCATAGGAAAGTACAGAACGCAGCCTTTCTAAGCACATGCCTTCGGATTGGTCAGAAACCGTTAAAATCGCTCCGTTCTGATGCCTGTCATAGTAAACAGTGATGTTTCCGCTGACAGGTATAGATTGCTTCTCAAGGCGGGAATAGCTGTCGTCACTATTAGTGATAAGTTCGACCAAGGCTTTTTCAATTGAGGCAAAACGTCTTGAGTCGATATCAATTACTCTTTGGTCTACAGGTAGTGCTAAGATTGCCACAGCTAAAACCCCCTTAAAAATTACAAGAATATTCTAATAAAAGTATAACACTTATAGCACGAATACGCACAA
>CAYRVN010000035.1:9238-13066 GCA_964427675.1 uncultured Acidaminococcales bacterium | reverse complement strand
GTCCATCGCTATACCCTTTTGATGAGGTTACTACTATTGTTTCTGTTCCTGTTTTGCCAAAAGCTATGCTTCCTTTTGGAAACATAGTCATTATTTCCTTACCATCTTTTACAACAGCACCTGCACCCGCAAACCAACCGCCCCAAGGATTAAACCTTATGTTGGTTTTTGGTTCTCCCTTGATTTTATAAGAAAAATCATAAATCACGCCATAATTGCCATAATTGATTGTCTCTTTGCCTGTAGTTGCATCTATTCCGCGTGCATAAGGATCAAGTTCATTATCTGCCAGCACTACCCCTATAATTTTGCCCTCATCAGGTTTATATGACTTTTTGAGCGTTACAAGCCTATTAGCCAAAGGAAATGTTCCCCTAAGCACGGTTCCCTCGTCTGGTGGCAATATTTTCAAAGTCTTTAAAGCTTTTTCAACATCCATGTCTACCGGTAACATTATCACGGTAACTTCTGTTAGCTTGTCACATGAAAAATCAAGCATTCCCGTTACCAATTGTCCTGGCTTTATGCTGATTCCATCACCAGCCAAAATCTCCAACAAACCATTTTTTGTTAAAAAATGAGTTTCAGTCTTATTTTCTGCAAAATATTGTTTTTGCACTTCTTTTCCAGCACGTAAATAGTCAAAATCCGGCTGTGAAATTCCTTTACGTCCAATTTCTATTTTATCAGGGTATTTATCTGCATTACGAAAAACGACGGCAATCTTTTTTAAGCTATCAGTATCATTAACATGATGAAAGAACAATCGCGCGTTGCCAAGCACTTTGTCTTGATACATAATTCCAGTAGCCCTTACCATTTCCGGGCTGTCTGAAAAAAGCAAAGTTGGTCCATCCTCTACAATCTTGACTTTTGCTTCTTCATATTTTGGTATACCTTCTCGCCAGTTCCATGTATCATTTTGTGCAAAAACAAGTCTATCACATGCAAACATTGATAACACCATCAAAATACCAACAAAAACTTTTACTCTAAAATGCACCTTATAAATCCTCCTGATTTCTATTCATTTAGTTAAACAACATGCACAACATATGAGGGTATATCACATAATGTGATATACCCTCTGCTACACAATAATTTTTAACGCATATATAAAAAACTACTTCTTGCTATTTTCGTAATCTAACAAAAACTTTTTTAATCCTGCATCAGTCAGCTTGTGTTCTATCATTTCATGGATAACTTTTGTTGGAATTGTTGCAATATCAGCGCCTGCAAGCATCACACGATTTACATGTTCCATGTCCCGAATACTAGCAGCTATTATTTCTGTATCTAATTCATATTTTTTAAAAACGTTCACCATATCCTCAACCAATTGTATGCCATCTTCGCCAATATCATCCAAGCGACCGATAAAAGGACTTACGTAGGCCGCTCCCGCACTTGCCGCCAACAAAGCCTGTGGAAGGCTAAAAACAAGTGTTACATTGGTTGCTATACATTCAGCAGATAAAATTCTTACTGCTTTTAATCCTTCGATTGTACAAGGGATCTTAACTACCACGTTTGGAGCAATCTTAGCTAATCTGCGAGCCTCTTCAACCATTCCTGCGCAATCAGTGCTGATAACCTCTGCACTGACAGGGCCATCAACAATTTGACAAATTTCTTTGATAACTTCTTCCTGGCAGCGTCCAGCTTTAGCAATCAGACTAGGATTAGTGGTAACTCCATAAACTATTCCCCATTCATTTAGTTCATTAATTTCTTCAACGTTTGCAGTGTCCATGAATATTTTCATCTACCAGTGACCTTCTTCCTCTTGAGCAGATTTGCATTACAATAATCCATAGCAATAATTATACAACAAAAGCTATTATCATACAAAACTAACAGAGTTAAGAAAGTTCGAAGATAATATTAAGTTTTGAAAAACCGAAATAAAAATAAAAAAACATGAACACTCAGGTTCATGTTTTATTTATTATTGTTGGTGCCGAAGGCCGGACTCGAACCGGCACGTAGGGTAACTACGCTTGATTTTGAGTCAAGTGCGTCTGCCAATTCCGCCACTTCGGCACGTGCTATGTTCGCTAACGAACAATAGTAATGTTACCATCCGACGGTGTAGTTGTCAAGTAATTTTTAAACATTTTTTGTTGATTTTTTAATTTCAGCAAATTAACGTTTGCTACTCCTGCGTCAAAATTTTCTGTACCCTACCCACCAAATTTTGTTCAACCAACATAACTTTTATCCCACGGGGATGCGTTGAACTATTGGTTAAAATTCTTTTCACATGTCCACGTGTAAGCTTGCCTGTCGGCTGGTCTTTTTTCAAAACAACATCCACGAGTATCCCTGGCTTTATATTATTGCGAATCTGTCCATCCATATAACTACCTCATTTTTAGCTATTATTATTTTTTAACAGAAGTTAAGCTTTTTTCAAGCTGCATGGCCAGAATTATGCCAAATATTGCCGTTATTAGTTGCGGCCACCCCATACTGAGCAAAATAGCATCGACAACTTTATTCTGCAGTCCCAGCATGCTTAAAAGGACTCTTGACAGCATATATAAAGTAAAAGTTTTTAAGACAGGAGCAAGAATGATAATACCTTTGCCCCAAAACTTATCACACACCAGCACCAGCACAAAATTACCTAAGAAAATAACAGGTATCATCAGTGGAATAATAATATGCCCCTGCATAAAGGCGAAAATCGGCAAAACTGCGCTAATTATTATTGCGGCAGTTAAATTTGCGTAGCGCACGGCTATAACCATAATCGCATTGAGCATTGTGCCAATGACAATGATTGAAAGCAACGGTGGCAATGGTAAAAACAGACGTATCTCTTGGGATACAATCGCCATTGTTAACAAAACTGAACCTCTGGCTAATGTTCTAAGGTAGGTATTATTTCCCACAGTATTTTCCTCTTTTAAAGATTATTTTATAGGGCATTCCCGTAGGACAAATTTCTTGTACTCTGAAATCAATTTTTGCGTAACAGGCCCCACTTGTCCGTCAGCAATAAATTTTCTGTCGATTTTATTTACCGGCACTATTTCACATCTTGCGCCCGCAATAAAAGCTTCTTCCGCCTTCAGCGCAAAATCTAAATCAAAAGCCTTTTCTATTACCTGCATACCAATATCAACAGCCAAACGTTCCTTGACCAAACGTCTTGTCACGGAGTTGAGAATTAAATTGTTTGCCGGATGTGTCCAGATAAGATCATCCTTAACAATAAAAAAATTGCTCTCAGTTGTTTCAGTAATCTTGCCGTCATCACGTACAAACAAGGCGTCAAAAGCTCTGGAAACGCGAGCTTTTTGCTTAGCTAAGACAGAAGGCAGCCTGTTTAGTGTGTTTATGTCACAACGCAGCCACCTTACATCTTTTTCAGTAATAAGGTTCGCACCTTTTTCTTGCTTGGCAGATAAATCTTCTCTATCTCTTTCGATAGCTATCATCGACAAATGCGGCACGGTCATTTCAGGAAATTCAAGAGCGTAGGGTGCTTCACCCCGAGTAATCTGCGTATAAATTTCTCCATTTTCCAGACCGCTTGCGGCAATTAATTCTTCATGAAAAGCAACAAGTTCTTCTACCATATAAATACCGGGTATTTTAACAGAAATAACTGAGTTGAAAAAATTCTCCATATGTGGCAATAGCGCAAAACTGCGTCCATTATAAACCGGTACTATTTCAAAAACGCCATCACCAAATTGATAGCCTCTATCTGAAAGGGATACTTTCCCTTCCTCACCTTCAACTATATCGCCATTTATCAGTATTAGATTTTTTAACATTACTTTTACTCCTCCCACAGAGAAACTATTCAAGAGC